>JBARXI010000277.1:0-10931 GCA_049647275.1 Microcoleaceae cyanobacterium | reverse complement strand
GTCAAGAAGAAGAAACATACAACATCGTAGCAGCTCATGGCTACTTCGGTCGTTTAATCTTCCAATATGCGTCATTCAACAACAGCCGTTCCTTGCACTTCTTCTTAGGTGCATGGCCAGTAGTAGGCATTTGGTTCACAGCATTAGGTGTATCAACAATGGCCTTCAACTTGAATGGTTTCAACTTCAACCAGTCCATTATTGATTCTAGTGGTCGTGTGGTAAATACTTGGGCAGATGTAATCAACCGCGCTAATTTGGGTATGGAAGTAATGCACGAGCGTAATGCTCATAACTTCCCTCTAGATTTGGCTGCTGCTGAAGCGCCTTCTATCAAAGGTTAATTTTTAACTAATTTAACTGATTGATTAATTAAAAAAAGCTCTCCATTTGGGGGGCTTTTTTTTTGCTTTGTTTGTTGGGTTTTGGGGCGATCCAAATGCGGATAATTATTCCTCTTTAAGGAATGAGAATTTTATTATCTACAACAGTTAGGGACTTGCGTTGAAATAAAGTACCGATTAAAGTAGGGTGGGCAAAACGAAGATATCGACTCAATTAAAACATACAGAAAGAATATTTTGCCCACCGAGAAAGCTAGACAGTTGAAATAAAGTACCGATTAAAGTAGGGTGGGCAAAACGAAGATATCAACTCAATTAAAACATACAGAAAGAATATTTTGCCCACCGAGAAAGCTAGACACTGGTACATTATTTTTGTGCTCATCCCTTAGAGAGGTATTGGTTCAGCAATTAACAATTAACAATTAACAATTAATAATTACCCCTGATTAAAATAAGGGGATTGACTAAAAGGAAAATTTGGAATTTTTACCCCTATCCAAGGGGAGGCTAATCAAGCTAAATTGTTGAATTAATAATTATTAATTATCAACTCTTAATTATTAATTATTGGGTAATATCATGTTCGGTTGAATACTTATAAATAACTTAGGGAGGAGTCAGTAGGGGCGATTTCCTCCGGAATGCTACGCTTTCCGCGTTTACGTTTACGAAGTATGACCTTAGGAAAGTATGACCTTAGAAAAGTATGACCTTGGGAAATCGCCCCTACAGGAGCCAGGAGAGAAGAAAGGAGGAAAAGAGGAAATATTGGAGAAGAGTAAAGATCATTTCAGTATTTCTTCAGTACTATCAGTTCTTAAATTTTATTTATAACTGACCCGTCCGTTAGCGCAGCTCCCCCTCCGGGGGCACATGATATAAAATCTGGACTTACGCAAAAACACTATATACAGTAAATTAAAACTATAGTACTACACTAAATGTAGTGTTTATCGTCAGAAAATGCATAAGTGCTGAAAATAATTTTGGAGTGTTAAGAAAAGTAGTTTAATACTTAATACCTAATGCCTTAACTTGATTAAGAAATATCTTCGGCCAAGGTACAGCGATCGCACATTCCAAAAAATTCCAAAGTATGGTAGAAAATCTTAAACTTATGGGAGTCCTGTAATTTATCCTCCAAATCATGGACAGGACATTCATTAACAAGTATGGAAGTCCCACATTTAACGCAGGTCAGATGATGCTGGTCTTGCTGTAAACAACTATAAACAGATTCACCATTGGCCAAAGTCCGGACAATTACCACACCCTCTTGCTTGAGAGCATCTAAGGAGCGATATACTGTTGCTAGCCCCAGAGGTCGGTCACATCTGCGTAGTTCCGAATAAATATCCTGAGCAGATAGCGATCGCTTCTGGGTTTTTAGTAGTTTCAAAACACGCTCTTGAGACCGGGTGCGATTGGATTTCATGGCCAATATAATTAATAGTTAATTTGGGTAGAACTTAACAGATAATATTTAAAGTAGTCAGTTGTAAATTTAAAATTTTGTACTAACGTGACAAAACAATATCAAGCACAAATCTATGTTACTCTAAGGCAATCTGTTTTAGACCCGGCTGGTACTGCCGTTCAGTCTGGGCTGGCACAAATGGGATATGAAAATGTAGAGCAAATTAGAATTGGTAAATATATTGAGTTGATGCTTCAAGCTACAGATGAAGCAACAGCTAAGGAACAACTAGCAGAAATATGCGATCGATTATTGGCAAATCCTGTCATTGAAAATTATCGGTTTGATTTGATGGCAACCAACAATTAAAATCAATTAAAAATAATCAGTAAAATGAAATTTGGTATTATTGTATTTCCTGGTTCTAATTGCGATCGAGATGTGGCTTGGGTAACTCAGGGATTACTCGGTCAACCAACTCGCATGGTTTGGCATGAAGAGGAGGATATTTCTGATGTGGATGTGGTAGTTGTTCCTGGAGGTTTCAGTTATGGGGATTATTTGAGATGTGGAGCGATCGCTCGTTTTTCTCCAGTGATGGGAGCAACTGTTGCCCATGCTCAACAGGGTAAGTTAGTGTTAGGTATCTGTAATGGGTTCCAAATTTTGACAGAAATGGGGCTGTTACCTGGAGCGTTGGTGCGGAATCAGAAATTGCATTTTATCTGCGAACAAATTTCTGTGAAAGTGGAAAATGCTAATACTGCTTGGACATCTGGTTATGTGCCAGGAGAAGTGATTCGTTTACCAATAGCTCATGGCGAGGGTCATTATTATGCGGACGCAGAAACCCTGGCCGAGTTAGAGGATAATCATCAAATATTATTTCGCTACTGTACAGAAAATGGTGAGGTTAGTCAAGGAGCTAATCCTAACGGTTCTTTAAATAATATTGCTGGCATCTGTAACCGTCGAGGTAATGTCTTGGGAATGATGCCACACCCAGAACGAGCATCAGATCCGATGTTGGGTAATACTCATGGAGTCAGGTTATTTAAGGGCTTGTAACTTTTGACTGTAATCTTGTATTATCTATAATAATCACAAACTAGCTAAGGCTGTTGCTGAGGCTTGGTTTTTATGAATTCCGTAGACAGCTTGAGTACAAGTGTCAGTTATATGGTTCTAATTTAGTAATAGTTGACAGATGGTATCCGAGCACCAAAACTTGCTCTACCTGTGGACATATGAAAGATATGCCGTTACATCAAAGAATTTTTGATTGTCCTGAATGCAACCTATTAATAGACAGAGACTTGAATGCTAGTTTAAATCTAGCTTGGGCGGTCAGTTCGACCGTTACAGCCTGTGGACTGGTGCGTGCCGACACCGCCAGAACGAAGCAGGAATAGAACAGATAGTTGTAGATTTTACAGATTATTGTAGGTTTCTAAGAACGGATTATTGATGGCTGTAATCAGGACTTGACTTTGATAGTCGTGACCTACCTACACTGACGTATCCGCTTTCAGTGTAGGTTTCTAATATCCATGTAAAAACGCTAAATAAATTTTGACTAATCAAAAAATAGATAACATTAAGAACTATTGCCAAATGTGGCACTTTTGTCAGGGTTGATTTAATATTTAGATTAACTTGCCTACTAAATCCGCAGTAGAAAAACCGTTTTTAATCAAGGTTTTAGGTCTGAGTTTAAGATAGGCAAACATTTTCAAATTTAGTATCAAGCTTTCCCACTCCGAAGAAAAGCAGACTTCGAGATATTATTGATTAACTGAATAGGAAAGCGATGGTTAATGGCACAAAAACTAATTAGCAGTATGGGGCAATATCCTCTCCACAAACATCTGCTAGATAACATAAAGCTCTAAACCTAATACCAATAAGTTCGTCGTAAACGGGATTAAGTTTGCACATGGGAGGGATGTGAAATAAAGTTTTATCAAAAAAGGTGATATCACGCTCGAAGGGACACTGAGCAGGGATTAATTTACACAGAAAGTGAGCTAAGTTCGGGTTTTTAACTTCGATGTGTTCTAGCCATTGTCGCAATGGAGCTAATGGGGTGAACTTGGGTAGTGCGATAGACCGCCGAGCTATTATAGCATTTAGAATATTAATGTTTTGATTCTGAATCCATATCTCTCTAGGTTTTGCTAGGTTGTGTATGGTGTGATTTAGTGTATTCATTGCGTTCATTGCATTCATTTACTTATTGTCCTCACATAGTAACGAGGTGTAAAGGACTCTCTATTGAGTTCTACAGTGTATTTTTTAGGATTACCGGAAAGGCAATATTTGTTATTTGTCAACCGTTTTGGGTTTGTCAAAACTCAAAGGTTGATTTTAAATTTGGATTTTCCAATTAAATCTAGCCCCATAGCTTCAAATGGGGGATTCGTTCAGGATTGGATTTTGATTTTTCCGTGAAACTTTACTCCTGGACCTAAAAGTAGGTGAGAATTAGATTTAGGGAAAATATTGATATCGTCAGGAACAGTTGTTTTAGCAGACCCACTTCTTAGGTCTTAAGTTCAAATTTTGTTCTCAACATGAAGAAAAATCTCATCTAAAAACCTTCGGTAGTTTGAAAACCTGTTCCACTTGATAGTGGAGGATAGTTAGGCTTGTTTTTTCACCTATTTGATTGTTACACCAATCAAGTTAATTGTGGCATCTTTCAAATCAAAACTATAAATATTTTCTATAAAATTGATAAATAAAACTTATAATAGGACATCTTTGACTAAAGACTTAATATATGTTATTAAGATAATTTTTGGTACTAAAGGTATGATAGGTATAGATATTCATAGATATTAGTAATTGCGAAGAATACAATACTATTTTTAACAGGACTTACCTAAAGTTATCTATTATACACTCTTTGGTAGTGTAGGGTAGGTTGCAACGCACCCTACGGTAGATTTTCTGAAGTTCATTATTGTAGGGTGCGCCATTACGGCTAAAATATAAGCTGTCAAAGGTATTTAACAATCCGTCGCACCGGCACCATTTTAGATGTGTCAGTCCACTAGGGTAGAGTGTCTGCATAAGTCCTATCTAAATAGACTCTCTCCAGGTTCTAGGAAGAAAATTATGACCAAAACTTATCGTCAACCATCCCCTGATTTAACACTTTTAACGACATTAGATATTCCCGATGCTGAAAATGTCCCACAGTCTCAGGGAATTTTTAGTATATTTGCTGCATTCCCAGAATATGACCGAGGAAATAGACTTTATCAGATGGGCAGATATGAGTCAGCCGTGGCCTACTATGAAAGTGCAGTTAAAATCAAGCCAGATTGGGCTGTAGGTTGGTTAAAGTTGGCTCATACTTTTTATCAACTCCAAAGGTATGAACAAGCAATAGAGGCTTATAAGCGATCGCTATCTATCAGGCCCAACGACGATCGTGCTTGGAACTGTTACGGAGTCGTATTATTGAAGTTAAAGCATTACCAAGAGGCGATCGCGTGCTTTGACAAAGGAATTAAAATCAAACCAGATAACTATGAACTCTGGTACAATAAAGGCGTTATTTTAGCAGAAAAAAAACAGTATCAAGATGCTATTAACTGTTACAAGAAAGCGTTAAAAATACAGCCAATGATGGGAGAGATTTGGTATCGTCAAGGACAAGCTTTACTAAGTCTAGAAAAATATACTGAAGCAGTGGCTGCTTATGATTGTGCTGTAAAATTACAACCTGATAATTATCATATTTGGTTGAGTCGAGGATTAGCTTTAGTAAAGACACAACGTTATGGGGAAGCTGTTGTTAGTTACGACCACGCCATCGAGTTACAACCTGATAATTATCTGGCTTGGTTTAATTTAGGTATTGCTCAAACGAAACTACATAAATATCATGAAGCTGTATCTTCTTTTAATAAGGTAATTAAATTAAATCCAGATGATTATGAAGCGTGGTTTTATAAAGGATTGGCTTTAAGAAATCATTGGAAAGAAGGAGGAGTTGCTTGTTTTGATAAGGCAATTAATTTTGAACCTAATTTACCGGAAATTTGGATTAGTAAGGGTTATACTTTATGCGATTTATTTAAGCATGAAGAAGCAATAGAATCTTTTAATCAAGCGGTGACTATTAATCCTAATTATCCGGAAGCTTGGTTAGGTCGAGGCAAAGCATTGACTCAACTAGGGAAGTATAATGAGGCTATTATTGCCTATGGGAATGCGATTGAGATTGAGCCAGATTTTTTAGAAGCTTGGAATTGTCGAGGAGAGGTATTAGAAAAACTTCAGCAGTACGACCGGGCGTTAGTTGCTTATGACAAAGTAATAGAAATGAGTGTTAAGCAAGGAGTTTCTGTTGCTAAGGTTGGTTTACAAAGGGGTGCTGCTTTAGAAAAGTTACAGCGATATACCGAAGCAATAGCGGCTTATGATTTGGTAATCGTGAAACAGCCGGATAATTTTGATGCTTGGTTGAAGCGGGGATTAAGTTTAGAAAAAATGGCAAATTATGAGGAAGCTGCTTTTAGTTATAATCAAGCTATTAGTATTTGGCCGAGTAATTATCAAGCCTGGTCACAATTAGCTTTGATGTTGGAGAAATTAGACCAATATGAAAAGGCGATCGCTGCCTACAATCAAATCGTTTCTTTAAGACCTGGTAACCATCAAATTTGGTTTAAACGTGGATTAGTTTTTGAAAAATTAGGATATTATCAAGACGCAGTTAGTTCTTACAAGATTGCATTGGATATTCAGCCGGATTATCAAGAGGCAATTGAAAGAAAGAAAATCTTAAAAATGCCTGGTTAAATAAATTTGAGTATTTAGTAATAAATTTAGCTCTGGTATTTTTGATAGGGGAGAATGCTAAGGCTATTACTAATTTCATCTATATAAGACTACAAAAAGCTAGCAGTCGTCAGCTTTATATTTTTCTTTTGTTATCTAGCGAATAAGATTGATATTAAGTGGAAAAAAGTTGGCTAAAAAAAAATGTGAGGCTGTTGGTAGGAGTAGGTTCAACAATTAATAATTAATAATTAATAATTATTAATTACCTCTCCTTGAAAACGGATAGGATTGACTAATCATGAAAATTTTTTCTTGTCTCTTGGTCGATTGGATATGGCGTTCCCGTTCCAGGAGCGGAGGGACAGGAGACCTTTCCCTACGGGACGCTCCGCGTTTTGCTCCGCAACATGTAAAGCTGAAGCTTTGAGAAGCGCAAACGCCATCCCACCCTACGGTTCGCTTTCCTTGCGGAATGCTATCGCAAATGCTAACGACCGCTTTCTCCTTTAAAGGAGAGGCTTTTTACCTTAATTATTCGGTAAATGTATGAAAAGCGGAGCATTCCGTTGGCGAAGCATGACCTAGGAAAGGAAATTGCCCCTACTCCTATTAGTTGTAATTACTTTTAATATTGTTGGACCGAATTGATATTACTGGCTATAGCTGATTAAAAACGAACGACGCTATCATTTTCTCAAAATTTCCCAAAAAATCTTAAAAAAATATAGGTTATGTTAAGATATCAAGTTGACATAAAGAATCAGATATAGCAGTGGCTTTCCCCATTTTATCAAGCATCTAAATCCACAAATCAAATAGCATTGCTATATATTGACTATAACTTAAAGATTGGTATCTCAAAATCTTTGATATATGGATGCAGTTAATTTAATACTTAATGTATAACTATGAATAATACTAAATGGGTAACACCGTCAGAAGTCGATCTAAGTAACTGTGACCGAGAAGCAATTCATGTTCCTGGCGCAATTCAGCCCCACGGGGTACTATTGGTACTAAAAGAACCAGAATTAATCATCTTACAAAGTAGTAAAAATACTCAGGAATTATTAGGAATAGACTATCATGAAATTATCAATCAAAAATTAAATAAAATCTTAGAAGAATCCCAAATTGAAAAAATCAAATATATCTTAAATAATGAAGAACAACTAGATATCGTTAATCCGATCAGTTTATTAGTCACAAATAAAAACAAAAAAAAAGAGGAGACTTTTTTTGATGGGATTATTCATCGTCACGATGGAGTTTTGATTTTGGAGTTGGAACAAAAATATTATCAAAATAGTAATATTTCCTTCTTTAGCTTTTATTATTTTGTCAGAAATTCTACATACAAACTGCAAAGTGCACTAAACTTTGATGAATTAATTGAGTTTGTAGTCAAAGAAATCAGAAAAATCGGCGAATTCGACCGGGTAATGGTATATAAGTTTGATAATGAAATGAATGGAGAAATAATTGCAGAAGATAAACAAAAAGATTTAGAACCATTCCTCGGATTACACTACCCAGCAACAGATATTCCCGGCCAAGCAAGAGAATTATATAAATTAAACTGGCTGAGATTAATCCCAGACATGAATTACCAGCCCGTAGAAATTTTTCCGGAAAATAATCCTATTACAAATCAACCTTTAGACCTGAGTTTTTGTGTACTTAGAAGTGTATCCCCCTTGCATATAGAATATCTACAAAATATGGGAGTGAGAGCCACTCTATGTATATCTCTAATGAAAGAAAATAAATTCTGGGGATTAATTGCTTGTCATCATTATTCACCGAAATTTGTCTCTTATGAAGTGAGAAAAGCTTGTAAATTTATTGGTCAAGTCATGTCTGTCGAACTTGTTTACAAAGAAAAAACAGAAACAAACTATTATTATCTTAAGCAGCTCCAAAGATTGAAAATTAATATCATTGAATCGATGACTAAGAGCCAAAACTTTTTGCAAGGTTTAGTCAAAGAGCCAAATCTATTACTCAACTTAGTAAATGCTGAGGGAGGAATAGTTTGTTGGGGAGATAGTTGCACTTTGGTAGGCAAAACACCAACAGAAACAGATATCAAAAAATTAGTTTTATGGCTGAAAATTAATGTAGATGAAGATTTTTTTTATACAGACTCTTTAGCTAAAATTTATCCAGAATCAGAAACTTTTAAAGACATAGTTAGTGGTTTATTGGTAATTACAATTAATCTGAGTCAAAAATCATATCAAGTTGCTTGGTTTCGACCAGAAGTTATTAAGACTGTAAACTGGGCAGGAAATCCAAATCAAAAATTAGAAATTGATGAATATGGGGAGGCAAGACTATCCCCACGGAAATCTTTTGAAAAGTGGAAAGAAACAGTAAAATTAAAATCTCATCCGTGGCAGCAACAAGAAATTGATGTAGCCTTAGAACTCAGAAGTGCGATTATGTTAGGCGCTCTAGAATCTTCTCAAGAAGAGTTGCGCCAAAGCCAAGAGCTGGCTCAGGTTACTCTACAATCAATTGGGGATGCCGTGATTACAACTGATGCAAAAGGTAAGATTGAAGCATTAAATCCAGTAGCAGAAAAACTCACAGGTTGGTCAACGATAGAAGCGAAAGGTTTGCCAGTGACTCAAGTATTTCAAATAATTAGAGAAAGTACCCGCTTACCGATAGAAAATCTGGTAGAGAAAGCGATTAACTCTGGCATAACCTTGAGTATGGATACAGATGCTATACTTATTGCTAAGGATGGTACAGAAGGTGCTATTGATGATTCAGTAGCACCCATTCGCAATCACGCTGGTAAGATTATTGGGGCAGTGGTAGTATTTCGGGATATCACCCAAGAAAGGCATCTGGCAAATCAGTTATTGTGGCAGGCAAGTCACGACCCGTTGACAGGTTTAGCAAATCGCCATGAATTTGAGCAACGACTCAAACAGCTATTAAAAGTCAGTGAGATGAACTCTAATAACTATGCCCTCTGTTATTTGGATCTAGACCAATTCAAAATAGTTAATGATACCTGTGGTCATGTGGCAGGGGATGAATTGTTACGTCAAGTTAGTCACTTATTGCAAAGTGGGATACGGCAAAGCGATACTTTGGCACGTCTGGGAGGTGATGAGTTTGGTTTGTTACTGTACGAGATTGAATTAGAAACAGCAATTGAGCTAGCGGATGAACTGCGGGAGCAAATTCATAATTTTCGATTTGTCTGGCAGGAGAAAGTTTTTGGTGTTGGGGTGAGTATTGGTTTAGTTCCGATCGACGATGGTATTCATGATTTAGCTGGCGTTTTGAGTGCGGCTGATGCTGCTTGTTATGCTGCGAAAAATTTGGGAAGGAATCGAGTTCATGTTTATCAACCGGATGATTATGAGTTGGCGAAGCAGCGCAATGAGATTAAGTGGGCTGTAAAAATTCCCCAAGCTTTGGAAGAAAATCGCTTTTGTTTGTACTATCAATCTATTGTACCTGTCAAAGAAACTGAGTCTGCTTGCGAACATCGGGAAATACTGTTACGCTTGCGAGATACATCTGGGAAAAAAATTTCTCCTATGGCGTTTATTCCGGCAGCAGAACGCTATAATTTAATGAATCGAATCGATCGCTGGGTAGTCAGTCATATTTTTGCATATTTAGAACAGCATTATCGGCAAAAACAGAGTATTGAGTGTATTTATACTATTAATCTTTCTGGTGATAGTATTAATGATGAGATGTTTGTAGAATTTTTACATCAGCAGTTTAAATCTCATCAAATACCGCCTCAGATGATTTGTTTTGAAGTGACAGAAACTTTGGCGATCGCTAATTTAAAAAAAGCTGCAAAGTTTATTCGTTCTCTCAAAGAGTTGGGCTGTAAATTTGCTTTAGATGATTTTGGCAGTGGGATGTCATCTTTTGGTTACTTAAGAAATTTGCCTGTAGATTATATAAAAATTGATGGGTATTTTGTTAAAGATATAGTTGATAATCCGGTTAATTGTGAAATAGTAGAAGCTATTAATCGCATTGCTAATGTGATGGGGATTGAAACAATAGCGGAGTTTGTAGAAAACCAGGCAATTTTGTCAAAGTTGCAAGAAATAGGTATTAATTATGCTCAGGGTTATGGAATTGCTAGACCAATTTTTTTAATCTAAGAATCTTTTTAAATTCGTCACATTTTATAGCAATTTTTAGCATTGGTGAAATAAGGTATGAAATTCGGTTCGGAGTAAGATTGATAGTGGTACTTAGACATTTTTTGCCAGGAAAAATGCTTTAAAGTCAGTCAAGAGTTGGGAATTACGTCGATGCCTTAAAAATGGCTAGAACTCGTGCTTATTCAGGATTTATACCTTTTTGACGTAAAAGCCTCT
>JBARXI010000276.1:0-4719 GCA_049647275.1 Microcoleaceae cyanobacterium | reverse complement strand
AAGAGAGTTTTTTGTTGATTATTTAATTTAAGTTTTGTTCTGATGGACTTCATGCAGATTCAATACAGGATCATAGTGTCCTTTCTGACTGATCATACCGTTATTCGTTAATTAAGTCAATGCTCTTTTTGCTTCTAGTGCAGCTGCAGCGCGGTGGAAATAACCCACCAGTGACAAAATGCTCAAAGCCTTACCAATCAATACTTATAATCTCAATTCGTATTAATTAACCATAATAAAAGGGGTCGTCCTGCAGCCGTAATGGTGAGGATATATATTTTTTAATTTCTCCCCTACTCCCAAACTCCCCACACCTCCCACACTCCTCTCCTTCTTGTACCATCACGGCTGCACCACCACCATAAAAGGTTCTTCTCACCATACTTCCCATCTCCCCTACTCCCAAAGTTATTTATGGGTGTTTAACCAGACATGATATATAGCAGAAGGCAGAAGGAAAAATATTGCGTTGTCTGAGTTTTAAGATGAGTGATCTGTCCTAACCTTTCCTTCGGCTGCTATAACTTCTGACTTCCGCGTAGCGGCACTAGCTCTAATAGACTGCTAATGGCCACCAAATAGGCTCTAAATGGGTGGCCTACTTTCTCTGTCTACTTTCATCTGGCTGTGGTCCTTTTGCTATAGCAGTCGCCATTACTGTTGGACATTCTCAAATTCCCGAATTTACTCAAATCATTGCTGTGACTTTTGACTTGAGCTATAAGTTGTTAAATCTTGAGTTGTCCGTGGTATCAACTATCTAAATTTCCGTATTTCCACTAGAAAAAAATCCTAGGCATCAAAAAATTAGCATATTTACTGACTAAAAATAATTGCTCTAATTGCCGACTTGTTTTGCCATAAAAAAACCAGTAAATTCTCGGATAGTCGTCTAATAATTATGCTGGTTTATCAGTATAATTATTCAATATTATCGGTTTTGTTAAGATTCAAACAAGAAGTGTATTTGTGACAAAAATCACTTGCTTTTGATAAATAAACTAGCTATATTAGGGTTAAGAAAAAAAACAAAGGTTTTATCAGTAAACTTTAAAAACCTTTATTTAATAGTTATCTAAAAACTATATACAGATATTTTTTCAACCGCAAGTTTGTTAAAAAATCCGTACTAAACAAAAAAAAGTATATATCAACTTAATTAGGAGAACCAAAAATGAAAACTCAACTATCTATCTTATTAACAGCTCTCGTTGGTGGTTTAATCTCAACTATGCCCGCTCAAGCTGCTTCTTTTGGTAACGATGGTATTATATTTGATGCTGATACCGAAGTAGAATTTGACTTCCTACAATCTCATGGTTGGTGGAGAGGTGATTTTGGTGTCAAAAACTTAGATACAGGAATAGAAACAATTCTGTTGTCGGAAACTTTTAATGCTGATGCAGGTAGTGGTTGGCAAGATGACAATTTAGGAACAGCAGGTAAAGCAGTTCAGAATCCACTTGCAAGTTTCACATTTGCAGCCAGCAACAATTACACATTTTTCTTGACTAGCTATAATAAAGACGGTAGCCCAGACACACCCTACAATACTCAGTATTCGACAAGTAGTTTAAACCCTGGCTGGTATGCTGGCGGTACAGGAAAAGGAACACAAGGTGACGGAACTTTTCTGATTGGAGCAGGGCCAGAAGAATATGACAAGAACAACTATGACTCTAGCCTTAATGGTATGATTGTTGATGGTCCGCAAAGAGCTTTTTTCCAAGGCGATATATTTAGCGAAGGTTCAGCAAATATCTTCTTTGAAGACAACACTACCTGGGGCGACAATGACTTTGATGATTTCGTAGTTAAAGCTACAGCACCTAGTATGGGTGGAGGTATATCGCCAGAGGCTGAGTCAGTTCCAGAACCTGCAACTATGGCTGGTTTAGGCATAGTAATTGGTGGAATGTTTCTATCTCGCTCTCGTAAAAAGCAAAAGTAGTAACCCTGATGTTCAAATACAGAACTCAGGAAGTTACAACTATCGCTACCTAGAAATGGGAAAGCTAACTACAAACAGCACCTTTAGTGTCAATTTGCAAAGCTTGTACTTCTGTAGCTATTCCCTGATTTTTCCAAGCATCAGCCATTGCTGTTACTACTGTCGAACTTGTGAATGAATTTGTCAGTGCTAATAAAGTCGGGCCCGCACCACTGATTACCATTTCATCAGCACCAGCACCCAAGGCAGCTAATCTAACTTCTTCATATCCTTTAATTAAAGATTTACGGTAGGGTTGGTGAATTTTATCTTGCATTCCAGCTTGTAACCAATTTCTATTACCAGTTTCTAAGCCTCGTAACAAAATTCCCAAATGGGCAGAATTAAATATAGCATCAGCGCGACTGAATTCTTTTGGTAGAACTCGTCGCGCTTGTGCTGTTGAAAGTTCAAAATCTGGAATGGCTACTACTGGCACAATATCGGAATGCCAGGGAATATCACATATTTCCCAACCAGTGGAAGTGGAGGCAGCTAAACGACAACTTCCGAGTAAGGCAGGTACAACATTATCTGGATGTCCTTCAATGGCGATCGCCAAATTCATCACTTCAGTTTGACTCAAAGGATTATCCGCTAGTTGATTTGCCCCGACTAAACCTCCTACTATTGCAGTGGCCGAACTTCCCAAACCTCTTGCTAAGGGTACACCTAAATCTATTTCTAATACCACAGATGGGGGAGTTTGCTTGATATATTCATATAATTTTACAAATACTTGATAGACGAGATTGCTTTGATCTGTGCTGACTCGTGGGGCTTCTTTGCCTGTGACGGTGATTTTTAGTTCTGTTGCGGTATCGGCAATAGAGAATTTGAAGTGATTATATAAGGAGAGGGCGACACCGATACAGTCAAAACCAGGGCCTAGATTTGCGGTAGTTGCAGGGACAGTAACGGTGGTTGAGGAGGTTTTAGTCATTATTCTTTTAGTAGTTAGAGTGGTTTTCTGAGGATACTGAGAATTTGTGCAGTTGAGTAACCAATAACTTAGAGTAAAACGGAAAATTCCGTACTTTTAGCTATGTTCACTTTCTCTAACTCCTCTGTAATCGTTTCTGTTAGCTCAACCGAGCGTAGCTCTTACCAATAGAACGTAGTTGAGTAGGAATTAGGTAGGCAGTTTACCCGAGCCTAATGCAGTACGAGTAAGGGTTACACTAGCCGCTTTACTAGTCGCCCTGCATACCTGAAAAATTACTTTCTCAGGCTTTCCCCTGTTCCCAAATAAAAACAGGGTTAGTTCTATAACGCGCAATTGCTTTTAACCCAATGTTGCGGGCAGCGTTTATACCAGAATGTGAAATATAGTCGTTTTGACCTATAACCCAAGTTGCACCAGGATTATAAGCATCATCAGTCCAATCTACTAAATTGTTTTGTCTAGCAACCAAATTCCCCCAAGGGTCTACACGAGATGTATCTCTGGGGTTAACTCGATTTGTGAGTATAGTATAATCAGTGTAAGCTACACGACTTGCATGGTCAAAAATCTTTGACTTTAACCAGTACGAGCGTTTTTGATTTGACTTGCGAGAGTATTTACCTTTAATTGGTTTTAAGTTTTCTAGATGTTCAAATGCCATTAACTGACAATTATAACCATGAGCTAACTCTGCTAACTGCCTACCAATAGTTCTACCCATTTCTATCTCACGCCGACTCAATCGACTCCACAAAGAACTACAAAATCCTTTGTCGATGATTCCAGTTAAACGCATTTTTTGAGCTATCGTTCCTAAATCTCGCTTCCTAAGCTGTACACCAACTGGAGTTTTTATGAAATGTCTAGCAACCTCTCTGACTTGGTTAGCTTCAGTTTCTAGGATAGATACAATTGCTGCGTGTTTATCTAAATCTATATCTACAGCCATGACTCGAACACAATGATCGGCCATGACTTTTTTTGACCCACCAGTAGCAGGTACATATTTTTCTAACGTATAGGTTAAATAAGGTTGATTTCTTTTGATAACTATAGTTATTTGACCTTTGACCCATCCATTATCAATACTATATTGCTGATAATTAAACTTTAGCCATTTCCACTGACCGTTAATTAGCAATTTCAGCATTATTGTTTGATTTACCCCATCATCGTTCTTCGACATCCCTTTGTCATAGGGAAGGGAAAAATTAAACTGACGTGGTTGGACAGGAGGTCTATGGTGCTTGTATTTTTTGGCTCTGTGTTGCCAACGAGTATAATTAGAGTGCCAACTTTTCCAAGCACCGATAGCAATTCTTATTGCTGCTCTCCTTAAAGTAGATGGGCATTTATTTAAGGACTCAGGTATGAAATATTTGGGGTCTTCACCAATGGTTAAAACTTCATAGAATCGCCAACCGCCACCTTTATTTACAGCCACATCGGTGCCTTCAGGGTGTTTGTCTACCAATCCAAAATAGAATTCCACTACAGAATTGAAAAATAGTTTTGTCTCACCAAAATTTATCTCATCTCGCAGTAATTTGGCTTTATGTGATTTGGTAACTATATTAAACCCTTTTTTGTGCTTTAACCCCATTGGTTTTGACCGTCAATTTTCCAACTTATACCAATATATACGATTTACTCCTGTACTTATGACAAAGGTTTGATGCTCTTCTATTGCGTATGTCAAAATAGTAGTTTATCAGTTTTTAGTTTTTGATTTTAATGACAGATATTGACTGTTTACAGATGTATTTATGACAAAGGTTTGATG
>JBARXI010000275.1:0-49057 GCA_049647275.1 Microcoleaceae cyanobacterium | reverse complement strand
TAGCTTGACGATAGTCTCCTAGGGAATAGTAAGCAAGACCCAAATTCCCCAAAGCATTACCCTCTTTATAACGATCGCCTATTTCCATAGCAATCTGCAAACTCTTTTGGAGATATTCGATAGCTTTATGATATTCTCCTAGGGAATAGTAAGCAAGACCCAAACTATTTAAACAAATACTATCCCAATAACGAGCTAACTTACCTAGTAATCTGCTGTACAGTTGAATACATACTTGATAGTAACCCCACCTATGGAGTTGAGTTGCTAAATCTTCATTAATTGGCGGTACTTCAATTGAAAGAATTTGACTTGCTCTTTCCCAATCTTCTACTTCACAAAGATGATAAAATGCTTCTAGATAACCTTTGACTAACTCTAAATTATTGTTTACTTCTTGCGGACATTTGTAGTCACTCAACCATATAACAACAGCTTGATATTGAAGACGTTTAGAAAGTGGCTTAATCGACATCAGAGCGTCTGGGTCGAGTTTTAGTAATTCCAAAACAGACTCAGCAGAAGGTAGGATAGCTCTATCTTGGTAATTTTTGTTCACTTTCCTAAATTAACTATCTTCCTCATCCAATTTTTTTAAATGTTCGAGTGCCACACTACGGATTAAATTATGCTGTCTGAGCATAAATTCACCACTTTCATCAACTCCCACTTCCTCAACCAAAAAGCGATCGCGTAAAGTCTGCAATGCCACTTCTTGCTTTTCTTCATCGCAATTCCAATCTTTCAAAAGACTCAGCCAAAAACTCTCTGGCACTTCACACCGATATATTGCAGCAGCACAAATCAACTGATAAGCATTAAGGGTGTCTTTGCGCAACCGTAAAAAAGTTTTATCTAGTCGCGAGCTGACATTTATCCGCAACTGACGGGTATATCGGTCTAGCTGAAATTTATCGTCAGCACCAGCAGTTATTCCCTTAGTCTTAGCTTCCTCAATTCCCTTTTCCACCTGTTGAATTTCATTTCCATACCTTTTCCAATAAGCTACCACATTACCATTAAAAGGCTTGCTGCCAATTTCCCCGGCAATGACCCGCAGCGCTAAAGGATGACCCTCGTAAGCATTACCAATACGTTGTAGATAGGGTAGGTTAGGTGAATTATCCTCAACTTCTAACCCTGTTTTCTTAAATAACTGCAACTGCTCCGACTCCCTCAAACCTGTTAAAAGTTTAGACTCCCAGAAATTTTGATAACGTTGGGGAATTTGCCCAGGAAAATCTTGGGAAGTCAAGATGATGCGACTTTGACATTCTGGAGAAGCTAAAAACATTTCCAAAAATCTCACCCACAACTCATCCTGAAAATCACTCCATCCCTCTTCCTCATTTCCAACCAAAATATTTTCCAGAGAATCAATAATTACCAGATACCGATTTTCTCGCAAACGATTGACTAATTTGTATAGTAATTTTTCGATATCCTGATAGTCATCTTGAGTAAGAGACTCTCCCCACTTTTGCAACCAGCGGATAGCAACATTGCGAAAATTTCTAGCTTCTGCATCATTGTCAAGATTTTCCTGGTGAAGTCTGCTCCAGTCTCCCTGCAAAAATTCCTGGTGCAACTCCACCGCCAATTTTTCGGCCAAAGCAGTTTTTCCAATACCACCGATACCCACAAGAATGAGTAAGCGACAAGACTCTTTCACTTTTGTAGTAAGTTCAACTATGAGGTCTTCTCTACCCACCCAAGCATCATCATAAGCAAAAAATTCAACTGTGGATTTTTGGGATAGGGAAGTAGTTTCGTCTGCAATTTCTTCCCAGTTAATTCCTACATTCTGACAAATGCTAATAAAAGCATCTCGATCAATTGGAAGTGCTCGCCAAAAACGTTTTAATGTTGCTTGCGAGGTTAGTGCTAGTCCCCACCAAGCATCCTCTGTTTTTGTCCAGCCTTTCTTTTTTCTTGCTATATCAATTTTCTGCAACCCCTCTTGAGAAGCTTTGAGAGTAACAGCCATATTAGTCCTCCCTTAGCTTTACTACACTACTAATAAAATAATAGCTCATATTTGGCTCACTCTGAAGATGAACCAAAACATTACCTTTATTTAGACATTTTATGAATTATCGTTAACTGTAGGACAATTATAACAAAAAATAATCTTTAGTAGTATCAGTCGTGTTAGATAAATCATTGAAGCCAGATTTTGAACCCAATAATTTTTTCAAATCTAACAGAGAGGAACGACTTTTGCTGATTAAAAGTAGTTTTATTCGCCTCCTGTTTATAACGGTTATATGGTATCTGTTTTTTGTTTTATACAATGCTAGATTTGAGGAAAAACCAGATTTCACACCGATAATTATCTGGTCGATCGGGATTTATGTTGTATTAGAATTGGTTGTACTGTTACTCAAGTTAAGTAACAAAAATAGTGATGATGAGAACTCTGAAATTCTTCAGCTTCTGATGACTGAGAAAAAAAATGTATCTCCTATTTCTGAACAGGAGCAAACAGAATCTAATCAGGAAAAAGTTAAATAGTAATTCCTAATTAAATTATTGGACAATTAGGTATTGCCCCTCATACTGGACATTTGTTTCTAGATGGGGGGCATATCTTATGTAAGAAATGTTTTTTTGAAAATAACACCACTTTTCTCGGCTTTTCACAGTAGATATGATATGTAGTATACTTGGGTATGTACCAATAAAATGGACAGTTGTGGTACTATAAGGCTTAACTCATTCCAAATAATTTACAATCTTGTATATGGAAGACCTGACCAAGATACTAGAATTTATTAAATCTCTGGGAGGTGGTGGAATTTTCGGGAGTGGTTTACTAGGTTTAACTTATCTTTTATGGCCTGGTTTATTCCCTCCTGCTGTACCTTTGGAGATTATCTTAATTATTGGCAGTTTATTTGGTGCTGGTTGTCACAGGTTACTTGATTCACTAGCGATCGCCATAGCCAAAAATCAGGCTTATAACCTGGAAGAGTCTCGCAAGCAGAAGAGGTTAGTAGAAAAGTTGCGGGTGTTAAAAAAGTGCGAAGTTTATGGATATATTTCTCCTTCAAAAGTATCAGAGATTAAAGAAGAATTGCTAACAGATTTTTTACTACCTGAGTCAGAGCGAAGACAAATTTCAGGTGATAGCGAGGATTAGGCAAAAAGCTAACACCTCATTATAACTTTATACGAAAAAATATTTATTAATATTAAGACATTTATATTTAAAATAAAATCAATCATAGTAAGTAAATTATATATATTCTGATTTATGTATATAAGGTAGGTATAATGCCTGCTTTTTTTTATTCAAAAACACATCTAATACCAAAGGAGAAAAATTAATGCCATCCCCATTTCCTGGTATGGACCCATATTTAGAGCATCCCGATTTATGGCCGGGATTACATCTACATCTAACTGTGAAGATGGCTGACTTATTATCTCCCCAACTATATCCTAAATATTTTGTTTCTCTGCAAGTAAGAATGTATGAAACTAACGATATAGAATCTTTATTTGTAGATATTCCTGATGTTTCAGTGCTGTCAAAAAAAGGGCAAACTAACAAATCAAATTCTACAGAATCTCAGGTTACAGCAACAGCAACTTCCACAAAACCTATAACAGTAACTCTGCCAATACCTATAAATATTCGTGAAGGATATTTGGAAATTCAAGAAGTAGCAACTAAGGAAGTTGTAACTGCTATAGAAATATTATCTCCTAGCAATAAAAGAAGTGGAAAAGGTAGAGAAATGTATTTAGAAAAACGAGAAAAAGTTTTAGATAGTTTGACTAATTTTATTGAAATAGATTTACTGCGTCGCGGTCAACGAATGCCGATTTTAAATCAAACAATTAAAAATCATTATCGGATTTTAGTTAGTCGCAAAAAACAGCGACCAAGAGCAGATTTATATGCCTTTAATATCCAAAATAAAATCCCTGAATTTCCTTTACCATTACGCCCAGAAGATACAGAACCAATTATAGATTTACAAGCGTTATTAAATAATATTTATGATATTGGCAGTTACGATCTAAAAATAGATTACACTCAAAAACCAGTACCAGAATTATCAGAAAATGATGCAACTTGGGTAGATGCTTGGTTGCGACAACAAGGATTAAGATAAGAATCAGTCTACTACGACAGTATTGGCTTAAGATTACTTCGCTATCGCTATTTGGAATTATTTGAAATTATCAACTGCTATTAAATTAAAAAATATTTACCAAGGACTGCTAATAAGAGTAAATCCTGACCAATAAAAAGGATGAGAAAAGTCAGTTTCTCCAAATGTTTGTAAACTCTTAGGTAAAATAATTTCTCCTCTGGAAAATTTCAATTTTTCATTCGTTATCTTCACATCTCCTTGAATCATTTTAATTTGAGTTTGTCTGATTGTTTCGGCTTTAGTTGGTGCTGTTTTTAATTGTTCATAAAATTCGCTCATTAAGGCTAAAGTTCCAACGTCGTTGACATACCACAAACTTGCTAATGCAGATTGAACTCCTGCTTGTAACGCTAATCCGGCAAAACCTAACTCGACATCTTCATCTCCGACGGCGGTTTTACAAGCACTTAATACTAATAATTCAGCCGGAGGATCGTTCCAAGGAATCTCTTTAATTTCGTCTAAATGGAGTTGAGTATCCTCAAATTGAATGTAAGATTTTTCGGGTTTTCCTGGTCGAAATTCTGCATGAGTTGCTAAGTGAATAATATTAAAAGATTCAGAAGAAAGTTGATTTTTTAAGTTTTCTAAGGTGAAGTCTTGATTCAAAAACAATTTCCCCGGCCAGCCTCCAGAAATATTTTGAGCTGAGATATTTTCCATCAGGTTCTCATCAACAATTGTTGATAGTTCAACGGGAACTGCTGGTAAAGGAGTTTGTGTTGGAAATTCTGATGCTCCCATGGCTAGAATTTTGGCTTTTTCAATGGGAGTATAATTGGAGTCAATTAAATTAAATGCAGGAATAATTGCCAGGCTATATTTTTCTACTAAAAATTGTTTTCCATCATGTAATGCGGCTATTGGTAGAGTACGCAAACCTTTTCCTAAACAAAATAATATTGTGTCTATTTTTTCTTCTCGGAGATTGGCTTCAAAGGGTTTAATTATTGATTGATAGAGTTGTTGAGCCAGAGTTAAGTAAGAGTCTGTGAACAGCTTCTTCGGATTGGTAATTTCATAATGAAATAATTTGACTGTACGAATGAGGCTTTCACCTTTGAGGGAGTCAATATCTTTAACTAAAGGTTTTTTTCCAGGAGAAATAAAGACTAAATGTAAATATTCTGATTCAGGAATTGTCCAAAATACTGCTGGTCTTATATTACTTTTTTGGCTAATTTCTAACAATTTTTGAGCAATGTCATTACCTGTTTCTGAAACTTCTGCAAGGTTTCGGTCGAAATAAACTTCAAATTCTTTTTCTAGCCTTTGCTCCATTTTCATCACTTTCTCTGATACGGTCAGATTAGCAGTGGTTTTGTACGGCTCTTGCTGACTCTGGTTGATGTCTTGAGAGAGGGTTTTTTCGGAATTAAAACTGAGAAGAATTATTAGGGAAAGGATAAATCCAAAAATTGTTATACTAGCTTTGTACTTGTTCTTAGCAGAGAATAATTTTCGGAACATAATAGCATCTCCTTTAATGCTTTAACTTTTTCATTTAATCAATTGAGTAGTTATCTAATGAAGAGACTTTCCTCGTAAAAAAATATCCCATTACACTAAATTTATGGCAGTAGGAAGTAGGGGAAGTCTAAGAATTAGATAATTTACTTTTTCCTATTCTCTAAAATGAGAAAAATCGCTCTAAATAGTATTTTTTGCACCCTGCTCAGATATATTTAACATAGTAGTTAAATATATTTACTACCTCATTCTCAAAATTAGATATATGGTGAAAAAGAATTTAGAAACCTTGAGCAGGGAGCAGTGAGAAGGGAGAATAAGAAAACTTGCTTTGGCTCGATAGCAGAGGTTATTTGAACCCTAATTAAACGGAGTATATATAACTTTTCTACAAGGGTTAGTCGAATAGGAGTATTTAATTTCTACCAGATGTACATAGCAATCCTAAATCATTTGTCATAAATCAAAACACAGATAACAAATCTTAGACTCTGTTGCCTATTCCCTATTCCCTATTACCTGTTGCCTTTTTGTGAGATATTTTCACAAGGGCTGAAATAGGACTGCTATATTGCATAAACGATTAATAAAGTCCTGCTCTATTTGCTCTATTTATAGTCGTTTCAGTTTGGTTTATTTTCTGGGGAAGATTTTACCGTTGATGAATCAGTGGGGTTAAATGGGATTTGTGATTTTCTATTAAGTCGCTCCCCTGAACTTTTGGAAATAGAAACTCCAGCAGTTATTATCGTGGAAGCTAAAAAATCCGACTTGAGAACTGGTTTTGGTCAATGTCTTGCAGAAATGGTTGCTGCACAGAAATTTAATCGGGGTAAAAATAAGTCTATTTCAACACTTTATGGTGTGGTTAGTAGTGGCACTCAATGGCGGTTTATTAAATTGGAGGAGACAACTGTAACAATAGATTTGATTGATTATCCACTTCCACCCGTTGAAAAAATTTTGGATTTTTTGGTGTGGATGCTTCAGACAAATTAGGCCCCTAAGTTATACAAAATTAAAAAAGATAGTTATATCATGTCCGGTTGAACAGTTATAAATAACGACACGACGGAGAAGTCTCCGAGTCAGGAGGGAAGAAAGAAGAAGGAAGAAAAAAGTAGGAGGAAAGTTGATAAATTCTCTTGAGAATCAAGAATAGCATTTTTATTACGTCTAATTAATGAGACTTGTATTACAGATTAAGTCGCTCCAATAGCCCACAAAACTAATGGTAAAGTCAAAAAAGACAACAATGTAGAAACTATCACAACTCTAGTAGTTCGTGCAGCATCCCCACCAAACTCATTAACTATCAAAAAAGAAGCTAAAGCACTTGGCATTGCACTTTCCAATACTAGCACTTGTAAATCGAGTATTTTTAAACCCAGAAATTTACCAACCAAATAAGCAGCGATCGCTCCTCCCAATAACCGCATCAAACTAGCACCAACCTCATAATTTCCCAGTTTAAAACGACTAGTTGCTATTTGTATTCCCATTAATAACAAAGACACTGGAATAGTAGCTCCTGCTAAAAGATGTAAACCCTCATCTAATTTAAGAGGTAATTTCACATCAAAGGAGTTTAAAACTAAACCTAAAATCATCCCCCAAACTATAGGTAGTTTGAGAGTAAAAATTATAGAAGACAAAAAATTACCGCCTTTGAGAATTGCAGGCATTGTACTTAATACAATTAAATTCCATGATATTAGGTATATAATAGCTCTTTCTAATCCCGCTTCTCCTAGGGCAAATAAGGTCACAGAAAGACCCATATTTCCAGAATTTGGTAAAGCAGTAGTAGCTACTAAACTTTTTTGTACTGATGCTGAAAAACCACATCTCCATCCAATTGCCCAGGCGATTAAACAAAGTAATAAATAAGTCAGAGCAAAAGCCATAAAAATTTCCACAGCATCTGTAACAGTAATCGTACTGCGATACAAAATATCTATTAGTAATGCCGGGAATAATACATACAAAGCTAGTCGAGAAAGTGTTGATTCATCAAGTGTAAAAGTTTTCCCAAATATAAAACCAACTAACACAATGCACCCAACTGGAAAAACAGCAGACAAGACAGAAGAAAATAAATCAATCATGTTTTAAAAACAATCCTAGTGAATCGATATCTAGATATAGCGAACCATTATCAGTTATGCAAAAGCAATCAGAGTCTAAAATAACATTTTAGGCAAGAACAAATATAATTAATGATATGAATAATACTAATATTATGTCCGGATAATAGTGCGAGGGATAAAATTATTATATTGATATTACCAGAGAAATATGTCCTACACCCTCTAGTTTTCTCCTTTATTTTTCCTAATTACTTCTAACTGTTCCACCAGACAGAATCTAAATACATAGAGATTTGAGAAATAATTCTCAACTATACAAAAATATCGATGTATTTGCACAGAGCATTTGAGTTGACTATATATATAAGTTGGAAATTATTTGTCAAAAATCCCAGGATAGATAGAAAGTCTAAAAATTTTATCCCAGTTAAGATATTCCCTAAATTATTATAGTATTTTTTTGCATAATCCCCCTGAAGATTGCTATCTCAAATCAAATAATTAATCCGCGGGAATATTCTCCCTAATACTATTTAGTTTTCTTCTTTTTTTCCCTTCTTTATTTACCCTAATTAGTTCTAACTGTTCCACCAGACAGAATCTAAATACATAGAGATTTGAGAAATAATTCTCAACTATACAAAAATGTCGATGTATTTTCACAGAGCGTTTGAGTTGACTATATATATAAGTTGGAAATGATTTTTCAGATAGCAATCCCCAATAATAATTTGTCAAAAATTCCCGGATAGATAGAAACTCTAAAACTTTTAACCCAGTTAAGATATTCCCTAAATTCTCATAGTATTTTTTGGCACAACCACCCTGAGGATTGCTATCTGAAATAAAATCATTAATCCGCGGGAATATTCTCCCTAATAATATTTGGATAAATATTTACTGACATACCCAGATTCGGCGACCTTCTCAGCTTCAGTTTTCCCTATAAACATAGCGCGTGTAACATTCTTTTATCACCCTTGCTATAACCTCCGCTTCATAAAAAGCGTAGCAAATTCTGTCTCTCCCTTTTTGAAGCGAGGTGAGGATAAATCAAAAAATGGGGATATATAGCAAGCATTTTTGGGTTGCACATTATGGAATGATACTATCAAAAACTCAGCCAGACAATGACAGACAAAAAACAAGTTTGTTAATCATTCTGGCAATTCCCTAATCCAAATTACCTAATCATTCTTCATTGTGCAACTCCAGCACTTTAGTATTTCATCTAAAAAATTTAGAAATAGATAAAAAATCTAGAAATAGATAAAAAATCGGAAAGCCTGACCCATATTCCCTATTCCATGTTCTCTAATTCCCAAATATTTTCTGCATAACTGAAATAGGATTTCTATAGACTTATTGATCGGATGTTTCTTGATATTGTGCAACTCCAGCACTTTAGTATTTCATCTAAAAAATTTAGAAATAGATAAAAAATCGGAGAGCCTGACCCATATTCCCTATTCCATGTTCTCTAATTCCCAGATATTTTCTGCACAACTGAAATAGGATTTATATAGACTTATTTATCGGATGTTTCTTGATTTTGAATTTCTGTAGCCACCTGTTGAACTTTACTAAAAACTCGCATTAAATTTCCACCCCAAATTTTTTGAATATCCTCTTCAGTATATCCCCGTGCCACTAATTCTTTTGTAATATTTGGCATTTCTGAAACATCATTCATGCCAGCAACTCCGCCACCGCCATCTAAATCTGAACCAATGCCAACATGATTAATACCCATGATTTTTACCATGTAATCTATATGGTCTACTACATCAGCAACAGTAGGTTTATTTTTGGGATATTTATCATTAATTTGATCGTATTTTTCTTTGAAATCTTTTATTTGTGCTTGACTCAGTTTTCCTTGCCAAAAGGCAATCAAATCTTTTTCAATTGTTTTCATGGCTTTTTCTCTTTCTGGTGTTTGAGGCAGTTTTTTAATGTAGGTATCTAAAATGCAAACTTGTACGACTCCACCATTTTCTTGAACAGCTTTGAGCATTTCATCACTCATATTTCGAGGATGATTCTCTAGTGACTTAGCACTGGAATGAGATGCGATAACTGGTGCTTTTGTTAATTTTATTACATCCCAAAAAGTATCATCATGGACGTGAGAAATGTCAACCATGATTCCTAAACGATTCATTTCTTTGACAACTTTTTCTCCCAAGGGGCTTAACCCATTCCATTCTTGTTTTTTATCCGTAGAAGAATCCCCTAGTTCGTTATTTTTAGAATGGGTTATTGTAATATATCGGATTCCTTGGTCGTAGAAAAGTTTAACATTACTAATATCTTTCCCAATTGGATAGCCATTTTCCATTCCCATAAATATTGCCTTCTTACCATTTTTTTCTAGGCGATAAGCATCTTCTGGATTTAGGGCAATTTCTACTTTTGCTGAGTTTGACTCAGCCATCTCTTTTGTTATTTCAATCATTTTAATTGCTTTAGCTTTTGCTTGAGCGTGCCCTTGATTATTACGCTTTTTTTGCGGAGTAAATATTGACATAAATACTGCATCTAATCCACCTTCTTGCATCCGAACAATATCCCATTGACCACTGTCAAGTTTTCGTGGTTGATGTCTGATATTCGGGTTAAAATCAGGATATAAAATTTGACGATAAGGCCAATCAATATGAGTGTCAACTGTTAAAACTTTTTCGTGTATTTCTTCTGGTATTAAAGTTTTCTGTTGTTTTTCTTGAGTTGCTTCAGGAGCTTCAGGCAATGTGTCTTTTGCAGTTTTACATCCATTGACTGTAAAAGAAAGTAGAATTATTGATAATGAAAAAATTGTAGTTTTTGAGAAATTCATCTAGCTTGCACCTCAAAATAAACATCAAAAAAATATACTTTCTTGATTTTACAAAAATTTGTAAGTTTCGGCATTTTTTTTTGGGGGAGGAAAAATACTAAGATAGTTAAATAAAATATCAAGCATTGAAGTGGAGGTTGGGAGATTGGGAAATTTATCAAAACATTTGCTAATTAGAGGATATTTTCAAAGTATTGCTAAAAATTTCTGAACTTAATCTCCCTATCTCTTTTCCCTACATAGCAAGGTTAGCAGTGAAAAAGTGAAAAGGAAAGAGTTTGAATGTTTCTCTTGTTGTTGGAGATAGGTTTTTTTAGTGAAAAATTGTATAACTTGACAAGGATGATGTTATTATCATTTTTTAGCCTTTTATGTTTTAATATTTATCATAAAGATGCTATAAATAGAGTTTGATATTGTCATTACAAGGCAGTAATAAAACAAGTTAATCTCCTGGAAAAAGCAGCCTTCTCAGCCTAGGCAATATCGTAACTTGACTGTTATGCCAAAGATTGCCAGGGGGAGTAACGATTGGGTAAACCAAAATAATTGCTTTCTCGGACTCCCTTTCTCTCGCTCTCGCTACGCTTTTTATGTCGCGGAGCAAAAACGCAATGACAGTAGTAGGTACAGAGCTAGTTTAATATTTAGTTGATAAATCAGCTCTAATATAACACTCCGCTTAGAGTTTTCGACCAATTTGGGTGTATTTATTTGCGGATTTTACCTAATACTTAGAAAAATTCACGACTTAAATAGAATTGCTATATATTTTTTGAATTTCCAGAACAAATGTCACAACTCCTACAACTCCAAAAAATATAAAAAATATGAATTTTGGTAAATGGTTAGGCTTTTTTAGTTTACTTATTTCTCTATATATCCTTTGGGAAATTAGACAACTTGTACTATTAGTATTTGCCGCCGTAGTTTTGGCAACCGCTCTGAATAGATTGGTGCGGAGGTTAAAAAAATTAGGCATTAAAAGAAAATT
This sequence comes from Microcoleaceae cyanobacterium, assembly GCA_049647275.1. Lineage (GTDB taxonomy): Bacteria > Cyanobacteriota > Cyanobacteriia > Cyanobacteriales > Microcoleaceae > JASJEE01. The sequence continues at coordinate 37,498 of JBARXI010000275.1, read as the reverse complement.
AGCAGTAATTATAACTCTCTGTATCACAGTATTAATTATCTTCTTATTCTTCTTGCTAATCGTACCTCCTTTTATTACCCAGTTTCAAAAATTAATTGCCTTAATACCTGACGTATTTAGAGAGGTGCGCTCTCAACTTGTGCAGTTATATCGACAACATCCCGATCTATTTCCTACCCCTCCTAGTGCAACTGATATGTTGAGGCAAACACAGATATTTGGTACTCAATTATTCAGCAATTTTTTTAAGATTTTTTCTAATACTTTTATAGTATTTATACAGGTACTTTTCGTGTTTGTATTGACAATAATGTTTTTAGTTAATGCTCAAGTTTATCGGCAAGCAGGTTTACTTTTATTTCCTTCTTTCTATCGGCGACGCGCAGATGAAATTTTATCTAAGTGTGAATTGGCTTTAGGAAACTGGTTTGCTGGGATAGTTATTAATTCTCTTTTTGTTGCTACTTTCAGTGGTCTGGGTTTATTCGTATTACAAATTGATTTAGTCTTTGCTCACGCATTGTTAGCTGGTTTACTCAATTTTATTCCTAATATTGGTCCGGCTACGAGTGTGGTTTTTCCTATTATGATTGCTTTATTGGATGCTCCTTGGAAAATAGTAGCGGTAGGAATTTTGTATATGATTATTCAGAATATTGAAAGTTACTTGGTTAGTCCAACTGTAATGTCAAAACAGGTATCTCTTTTACCTGCTATTACTCTGGCATCCCAAATTTTTTTTACTACATTTTTTGGGATTTTAGGTTTAATTTTAGCTCTACCTTTAACAGTCGTTGTTAAAACTTGGATTGAGGAAGCTTTATTTAAAGATATTTTAGACCAATGGCAAAAACCACTCTCTACTGAGACAGTCTTAAAAACTGAATAATTCAATTAATATTGAGCCACTATAGTAATCCTATTTCAGTTGTATTATTTGGCTGGTTAATAGTCAGAATTCTGAATTCAGAATTTAAAAGGCTTTTAGTTAATATTGACTGTTATAAAATTTTTCATAACCAATTTAGAATTGCTATATTACTTTCTATAGAACCCCTAAACGTATCTTTGTCAATACTTTCGTTTTTTTAGTTAGGAGTCACCGAGTCTGGAGACAGGAGATAAGAGGGAAGAGGGAAGAGGATCGATCTGAAAAATTCCACAAAATACGCAAATTTTTCCTCAAAATTGATGCTTACAGCGGTTTTCATTTCGGTAGACCACTGTAGGGACGTTCCATGGAACGTCCCTACAGGGCGCGTGATTGTGGCGATGTGGTTAATCAATCTGAAAAGCGCTGTAAAAGACTTAACTATGGTAATTATATAGATATAAAATTGGTTCTATAAAATTTTTTATAACCAATTTAGGATTGCTATATTACTTTCTAGATGATTTAAGAAACAATAATTTTTGATTTTTGGGAAAAATGATTTTTGGGAAAAGTTTTATTTAGCTACTTCTTTAAATTAAACTGTCAGAAATAATTAGTATTTTTGGCAATTATTTATCTTATTCATCCTCTGGCTTTAGCGAGCGCACAGTTTCTTGAATTGACCCAATAGCAAACCCTAAAATAGCACCTACTGTGGCATAAGTACGAGGTGCTTTTGCACTACTATAACCTCGATCTACTTTTGTATAATTACAACATTGGTAACGACTTTTACTCATCTCTGCTGCCGCTAATCCAATTACTGAACCCATCAAAGCCATCATTAAACCAGAAAATATAACTAGCTTCAGATTAATTGTTTTTTCCTCCATGACCAAATCACCTCTGGAATTAAAATTATCATCATCTATATATTTTTTTTCTAGCATAAATTTGACTATTTTTACCTGTTTATAGAAAAAAATTAATAAAATTTTATTAAATGTTACAGGCTTTCAGACGAGCTAAAAAATAGACTGCTAATTTTGCTCCATAAGGAGACTCCCACCAAGCTACAGGCAAACTACCAGTAGGTGCTTCGAGACTAAAATTAAGTTTTTCATAAGGTATCCATTTATCATTTAACCGTAATCCAAGTTTTTCGCCAGTAGCATTCAAAACTTTCAGATATATTTGAGAAATATCATCAGTTCCACCTAGATTTGTATAAATTTTTTGCTGTACACTAAAACCAAAACATCCGTTACTATACTTAGTCCAAAGTTTATCAATTACAGCAATCACACTACATGGAAATTTAATTACATCATCCGGAGTCAGATTTTCTTTATCAGTTTTTCCAGATATTTATAACATGACTTTGGCTGTTTCTATATCAGCTTCTTTCCATTTTCCTGCTGCTAATAAATCTCTCAATTTTTCATAACGATAAATATCAGAAATTAGTATCAGTACCCGATCTAATTTTTCCTCTAGTTGAGCCACTCTTTCTGATAATTCCAACTCTCTAGAACTTTGTTGTAATGATTTCGTTTCATCAGTGGAAAAAGAGATATTTTCTTCTGTCTGATATTCTTCGTTAGACATAATTAATTATAATTTTTTATCAAAAATATACTAATATTTTCACTAACCACTTGATTACCTTCTGGACTCAAATGAATATGGTCTCTATACAAACTAGCTGATTCTGAAACAGATTTAAAAATAGGTAGAAAATCCAGATATAAAATATTTTCTGCTTTAGTGAATTCCTCTAAACGTTGACGCGTTTTAACTTCATAATCACGAGACCCAGGCTCACCCACTTCCCGTAATAAAGGAGTCATTGCTAAAATCAATTTACTATTATTTTGATTAGCAATTTCCTGAATTTTTTTGATAGCTTCTAAATTCAAACCAACCCGGTCTCCATCTTCCTGAATTTCCGGAACTTTTGGAGCAGAAAAAAAATAACGACTAATAACTTCTGCAATAGCCGAAGGAGGTTTTTTATCTGGATAATTACGATCGCGACCCACTACTAACGAACTAGGTGACTTAGCAAATAAATCATCAGTATTAATCAGTAATACTATGACCCGAGCATCAAACAAACCAAACTTTTCTAAATAAGCTAATTCATTTCTTGGACCCCAAGAATTAGCCGAAGCATTCAGAACTTCAACATTTTTATTATCGCCTAATTTTTCACTCAAATACCTCTGGATAATTTCAGAAATAGTATCATCTTGGTCAGTCCACCAACAACCATTCGCCACAGAATCTCCTAAAAGAAATATCCTCAAATTAGAATTATCTGTCAACTGTTTTATCGAAGCCGAACGCATAGAATACTCATTAATTTTTATGCGATTACCAAAACGACTAACATTTTGATTAGGTCTTAGCAGATAACCTATTTTATCATCAGCAATATAAGTCAGAGGATTACCAAAACCAACAATAAGTCGGAGGCTAATTTCTAATCCCCCCAATAATCCGAGCGTAACTGCTGAAATTATCAGTATAATTTTCACTAATCTTAATTCCCAATCTTATTAATTTTGCCGAAAATTGAGTAGTAATGCGCAAGTTAATTTATGCCATAACTTTCGTTAAGTTTTGACATTTTTTTTCATTTTGTATTGTCTGTATTTATCTGATTTAGATTAACCAAGGCAATTATAACTTATGTCGAAGCGAGCGCAGTAAAATTATCTACCTAAATCAGAATTAACATTTTTTTTTAAGTAACATCTATCTATTTGTCAGATTAGATTTTAATAAAACTCAATTAAATGTAAACTGATACAAGCATTAACCAAAATACAGAGTAGTAATAATTTTAAGAACTTTATAGATATCTTTCGTAGAGACAGCATAGCAGATAAAGTTTTAAAATTATGATGACCATAAATTAGGCATAAACTAGCAAAGTCTAGATCCAAGATGCTCCTTGAGCCATCATTTATGCTCTAACCTCTGCTATGTTATTGCCAAATAATCGTGGTGTCAGGTAAACCCGTGGACTTAAAGCAAATATTTAAAACCAGACATCCCATCATTGGGGTAGTACATTTACAACCTCTGCCAACCTCACCCCGTTGGGGAGGCGACCTCCAAGCCGTTATTAGTAGAGCCGAAAGAGAAGCCACCGCCCTCGCATCAGGGGGCGTGGATGGCATCATCATAGAAAATTTTTTCGATGCCCCTTTTGTCAAAGAGCAAGTCGATCCCGCGGTAGTCAGTGCTATGACATTGCTAGTCCAGAGGATGATGAATTTGGTTACCTTGCCCATTGGTATCAACGTTTTGCGTAACGATGCTCTAAGTGCAATGGCCATAGCCTCCTGCGTACAGGCCCAATTTATCCGTGTCAATGTCCTGACCGGAGTTATGGCCACAGACCAAGGATTGATTGAAGGTAGAGCCCATCAACTGTTGCGCTATCGCCGGGAATTAGGCAGCAATGTCAAAATCCTCGCAGACGTTTTAGTCAAGCACGCCCGACCCTTGGGCTCGCCAAATCTCACCACTGCGGTCCAAGAAACTATCCAACGTGGTTTAGCTGATGGGGTGATTCTCTCTGGCTGGGCCACAGGAAGTCCTCCTACTTTGGAAGATTTAGAATTAGCTAGTGCAGCAGCAGCAGGCACTCCCGTTTTTATCGGTAGTGGTGCTAACTGGGAAAATATTTCCACCTTGATGCCTGCAGTAGATGGTGTCATTGTGTCAAGCTCTCTCAAACGCCACGGGCAAATTGACCAACCCATAGACCCGATCCGTGTCAGTCAGTTTGTCGAAGCCACCAGGCGGAGTTTATCAAACAATCGAAATTGGGATATAGAAACTAAGACCTCTATTTCCCCTCTCAAAAACAAGGAATCAAAAATATAGATTTTAAAGATGCTTCACCGAAATTCTCATCCTTGGATTTATAGGTGGTCACGTCTAATGATGGCAGCGATCGCCATCATTGGGGCATCAGAGACTGCCTATCTGACCATAGTCAAATTATCAGGTGGCACACCAGCCTGTCCTAATGCCGGTTGCGAACAAGTTCTCAATAGCTCCTATGCTGATGTATTTGGTTTGCCAATTACCTTATTTGGTTTTTTTGCATACATCATTATGGCAATTTTGGCAAGTTTACCCCTAGCGGTAAACCCAGATACCAATAAAACACTCCGGCTGAATCTGGAAAAGTGGACGTGGCTACCGATGTTTATATTAGGAACTGCAATGGTAATTTCCAGCAGTTACCTAATGTACATTATGACTTTTGAAATTAAAAAGTTATGTCTATACTGTACTGCCTCAGCACTATTTTCAGCCAGTTTATTTATTCTGACTATAATAGGAAATAACTGGGAAGATATCGGTCAATTATTACTAAGTGGAATTACGGTTGGCATGGTGACACTCATTGGAATATTAGGAATTTATAGTAATGGAAATGCACTAACGATTCCTCAAACTAATTTTACGATTAGTAGTCACTCAGGAGTTGCAGAAATAGAATTAGCCCGTCATTTAACAGCAATAGGTGCTAAAAAATACGGTGCTTTTTGGTGTCCTCACTGTCAAGAAGAAAAGCAATTATTTGGTAAAGAGGCTTTCCCAGAAATTAACTATATCGAGTGCGATTCCAGGGGTAAGAATGCTCAACCAGAACTTTGTCAAGCAGCCAATATTAAAGGTTATCCTACCTGGGAAATTAATGGTAACTTTTATTCTGGGTTAAAGTCTTTAGAAAAACTAGCAGACTTATCCGGTTATCAAGGCCGTCGTAATTTTCAAAATCATCTACCTAGAATGTAAAAATAAGTTATATAAACTGGGCTATATCTGGCTGATATCTATTATTTTCGTCCTGAAATTAACCAGAAAATTTTGTTATAAATAGTTAGAGGTTATAATAGTCTGAAAAAATGAATCCCTACTTAAACAGAGTAAATACATATTTACTCTGTTAAAAGAAAAGGTAGTTTGCGGTCAAATATAGCTATTTGTTTATATTACTTACAAATGTTTAAACTTTTAGGCATACATAAAAAAACAACTGTGGAAAATGTGAAGCGGTGGCTATTAGAAAACAGCCGAGTATTGCTAACTGCATCAACCTCTGCAGGTATCGTTATACTTTTACGTTCTTTAGGTTTATTACAAACCATGGAGTGGGGAGCATACGATCTATTTTTTCGCTTACGTCCTACAGAATCAGTAGACTCAAGAATTCTAATTGTAGGAATTAATGAAACCGACCTACAAAATTATAGACACCCGATTAACGATCGAGACTTGGCTAAACTATTGCAAAAATTGCAATCTTTTCAACCACGTGTTATTGGTTTAGATATATATCGTGACTTACCTCAAGAACCAGGTTACGAAAAGTTAGTAGAAGCTTTTGAAACTATTCCCAATTTAATTGGCATTGAAAAAATAGAAACAAAAAACAACCTAGGAGTTAGACCTCCGGTTGTTTTAAGCAAAAAAAATCAAGTAGGTTTTAATAACGTTATTAATGATGCTGATGGTAAAATTCGTCGTGGCTTACTTTACATACATTTAGCATCAGGTAAATATCGCGAAAGTTTTGCTCTTAAGCTCGCTTTACCATACTTAAATTCAGAAGGAATTAAGCCAAAATCAGCGACAAATTCCCCTGATTTACAATTAGGTAAAGCAATATTTCATCGCTTTCAAAGAAATGATGGGGCTTATGTAAGAGCTGATGATAAAGGATATCAATTTTTAGCAAATCCCAGAGGAATTTCCGGCAATTTTACAGTAGTTTCTATGAAGGATGTACTTTCAAATCAAGTATCTCCTAATTTAATCAAAGATCGTATTGTTCTGATCGGTTATACTGCTATTAGCCTGAAAGATTTTCACTTTAATTCTTATAGTAGTCGTTTATTCAAATCCCCAGAGGAAATATCTGGAGTAGAACTACAAGCTAATTTTTTGAGTCAGATTCTTAGTTCAGCAATTGATGGTAGAACTGATATTAAAGTTTTGCCTGAACTTATAGAATGGTTGTGGATTATTACTTGCTCTTGGGTAGGTGCTAGTTTAAGCTGGCAATTGCGATTACCTAAAAAATCAATTATAACCATACTATTAATCAGTAGTGGTATAAAAGGTGTTTCTTATGTTGCTTTTGTTTTTAATGGTTGGTGGTTGCCTATAATTCCACCTATAATTGCTCTTAGTGGGTCTGCTTTTATGATTATGTTTCATCTTGCCCACTTACATGAAGAATGGCAGCGCTCTACAGAATTTTTACAATCAGTTATTAATGCAATTCCTGACCCGATCTTTGTCAAAGATAAATATCATCGTCGTATTGTTTTAAATGAAGCTTATGGTAAATTTATTGGCTATCCTGTAGAAGACTTACTGATCAAAACAGATTATGAATTATTTCCTCAAAATCAAGCTGAAATTTTTTGGCAACAAGATGAGTTAGTATTTCAAACTAGTCAACAACAGGAAAATGAAGAATATTTTACAGATTCTCAGGGAGTAACTCATATTGTTGCTACTAAAAGATATCTTCACCAAGATGCTGCTGGAAATCTATTTTTAGTAGGAGTAATTAGAGATATTACCGAACGCAAAAAAATGGAGGAAAAGCTCAAGGAAACAGCCTCCAGGTTAGAGCTTGATAATGCTAAACTGAAGCTATTAGGGGATACTTTACACCATCAGGCTCACCACGATCCTCTCACAGGTCTACCCAACCGTAAACAATTCCATGAGCGTTTGAGGCAAGCTATTGAGTGGGCAGATATGAATCAAAAAATGGTGGGCTTACTATTTCTCGATCTAAATGGATTTAAAGCTATTAATGATACATTAGGTCATAGTATAGGAGACTTACTACTAAAGCAGGTAGCAGTACGACTTCAAGGGTGCTTAAGGGGAAGCGATACAGTTTCGCGACTTGGAGGTGATGAATTTACTGTGATTTTACCAGGTATACCGGGGGAATTAGGAGCCTCCAGGGTTGCTGATAAGATTCGCCATAATATTGATCGACCTTTTAAACTAGAAGATAATATTATTTCCGTGGGCACTAGTATTGGCATTGGTCTTTATCCCCTTGATGCTAAAGATATTGATGTACTAATTAATCATGCTGATGTTGCTATGTATAAAGATAAAAAACAGAACAAACAAAAGCATTAGTCTGAAAATTGGTTATGCCAAAGTTAACTTTAAATAATTCTGCGGATAGTTCATAATAACTTCTAATTGATAGTAATTTTTTAACAAATTTAGCATAATTAAAACATTGCTTGTGATGTCAAATGTGGAGTTATATCATGTCCGGTTAATAGCGTGATAAAAAACTTCCTTCTTCCTTCTTCCTTCTTCCTTCTTCCTTCTTCCTTCTTCCTTCTTCTTCTTTCTTTCCTCCTGACTCCTGACTCCTGTAAGTCACCAATCCGACGGCTCCCCTACCTGACTCCTGACTCCTCTGTGCTTATTTATAATTGTTCAACCGGATATGGTATTACAAATACACAAATAATCCCATCCAACACCCGATACTATTCTAGCAATTCTGTGAATTAATACCAGCAATTACTCAGATATAAACTTTGCTAAATTATGGTTTTTTACCATCTTGGCAACTTTGAAATCCGCATCCGATACCCTGCTCCGTGTCTACCTAGACTATCAAATCATGAGATTTGATTAACACGTCCTAGCAGTTTTAACTGCATAGCCAAAACGATTATCTACTGATTTTCATATGTTGTTGAACTAGTTGCTTTATTGCCAAGTGGTAGTTATTTGACCCCAGTTTACCTTTTTTGTGACGACGTGATACTCTTCTAATGTAGCTTTTTTAGGGGTGCATCTCATATTTCTAAATTGATAACTCAGGTAAGGAGATAATCAAAGTTTCCGCCTTTGATAGAGCGTGTTTTTGCACCCACTGAGATGCACTCTTTTTTAGTCGTTTTTGAGAGTCTATTAAATATCTGAAATTTCTCTACAGCATTACCATTACTGTCAGTATAGAAAGCATTTAAACCTAAATCAATTCCTGCTATATTGCCTTATTGCCTGGAAAATTATGAGTTTCTTTCCTCTCAAGATTTACTAAGAATTGACAATAATAACCATCTGCAGAGCTGACAACTCTAAGACGACTTAATTTGTTGTTCTCAATATCTAGACTAAATGGCGTTGCTGAATCAAGGAATGAATTTTTTTGAGCCGGTAAATCTCATCTTTAATACTTCTAACTTATTTTTTCTCCCAGCCTACAATTCATCCCACAAATATGCAACGCCGACTAAATCACACAAGCATCTATAGTTCAAACTCACCTGCTTGAAAACCATCTATAAACTTAATTTCCTTTCTGCCTGAAGATAGTTGATATCCAGTAATTAATTTTTTATTCTACTTAACAAGTTAACAAGTGAATTTTTTCAATTGCGGAGCTTTGCGAGGAAGGTTTTCGGAACATGAGCGACCCAAAGAAATCTAGAACACCTCTTTTGGTGCATATTCACTCTCTTACTTGATTGGAGCTGGCCTTCAGGTAGCCTACCCTCAGGGAAGGAAACTTCTCCATCCCTCGACCCCTTGCGACTGTCGTATGCGCGGGGTTGCACCCCACTTTTTTGCCTGGTAATTACTCTATCTCATCACCGAATGCAAAAGTAAAGTTACTTTTTTCATATTGATAGTTCCCTACCAACAGTATAATTTGTAGATTTACTCAGATTTCCTGATTAATTAAGTCAATTGATGTATATGTATCAGTGTATATACTGATATACTGTAAATAGCTAGAAATTAGTTAGTTGGATGACATAGCCAACTTGTTAGCTAATTTACACCTGCGGGCAGTAGACAAACCAAATTTTCACCAAGTTTTAACTATTAATAATCCGGACAATAATAACTGATCTGCAGAAAAAGTAATCTAGGTAGTCTTTTTACACCTATTGGGGGAATCAATCTTATGGACAATCTACTTATCAAGAGGGTAGGTCTATCAACTATAACTATATGTTTAAATATCCTACTACCAACAAAGGTATTGGCTTTACCAGAAGTAAATTACCATAACAATCAATCTAATCAGGATGTAGATACCTTATTTTTGAAGCAATCATCAGAGGAATCTATTTTTTATTCTGCTTTTAGACAATCTGACAAACCATATAAACCAGAAGATAATGGAGGACCTGATAATACAGAAGCCTCAGGAACACGCTAAAGTAAGCTTCTATTCCACAATTTCGGACTTCCAGGAGTTCACCAAAGTATGAGCTTGGAGCGCATCAGGCTTTGGGTAATCTCTGCGATACTGATTACCTATGTTTTCAGTACCAGACCAGATAGAGAGCTTGATAGAATGATATCAGTCAAATTATATAATAATTCACATCTGTATATATTAAATTTTAAGTTTCTATCCGTCTCCACATATTCAAGTAATCTAAGTTTTCCAGTCTATTGTCCAACTTAATTATTTGTTTTGATTGTACGTTAAGTATATTTTGACTAATATCCAAATTAGCCAATTGCTTGTGGCGAACTTATCAAGTGGCCATTGCTTGTTCTAAGTTTTCCTGATTTCGACAAACGACAAATACCAGGGTACTGCCAGAGAAATTCAGGTAGTTTGATTCTAAGTTTTTTTTATTATATACTCTCAATCGGGATTTATACCACTCATGTACGATATTTTTACAGATGTATGTACATCAGGGGAATTACCCTCACTCACCAATAACATTAGGAAGGTTCAATCTAGAAACTTGTGCTCCAAACAAAACCATACTAGTAATTCTTTACAGGCTACTCTATTTCTACCATAGACACCTATACTTGCTTTTTCCCTCACTGTATATAACCCCTTCACATCCTCCCAAAACTAAAAATTCCCCCTGGAAGGGGGAGGCTTTAAACCAGTTTTGTTGGTAAAAATTTGGGCTGATTCTACAGAAATATCTAAGCCTAATCGTATGAACCAGTATTCAATCTGTAGTCACCTTCATTAAATACATCTGACACTGAAGTAACCTTGAAATTATCAAGGTTAGCCTCTAAAAGCTTTTTCTGATTTTCAGTCAAACCAGGCATCTCAAGAACATCTTCTACCTTTTCGTAAGGAGCATTTTCCACGATCATTCCAGCTATAGTAGGAAACATTCCTCGATATTGACGAAAGCTTCGTAATGGACTGTTGTTTAGATCGAGTTTTTCACCACCCATCTCTCCCAACTTTTTGTCGGCTTCGTTAACCCGGGAATCTTCTACTGCTAAAAGTAATGTAGGATTCCACCCAGCCAAACTTATGTTGGCCGCCTGAGCGTTTTGGTATGGCATCAATCCCAAACAACCTAGACATAACCCTAACATTACCAAAACTCGGCCTATCTGTTTCATTATTGTATTTCTCCCCATTTTGATATACACAGCTTTAAATATTCAGATTACCATTTTCAGACATTACTCCAAAAAATAATATGATAGAATAATCTCCAATCAAAACAAGCCTTCTGAGAAATTTTACTTACTTTCGCTCCGGGACTTTGATTAGGCTACACAAGCAGCCAACAGAAACAAACTGTCCACTAAAATTGTACTCAATACTGCCGCTCCAAACGCCCACCAATGTAAGTGCCCACAACGCAAAGGCACAAGACCAAAAATCAAAAGAATCCCGACTAAAACGATAATCCAACTTATACCCCAGGGAGTAAGCACTTGAGTCAGAGCACCTTGAAATACTTGTAATGCCATTTCTGGTTCAACCACCATTAATCTTCGCCAATAGGGGATTAAACCAGTTATATAAAAATATCCGTCTGTTACTGCTGTACCGAACAAAGAACCTAAATAGAAACAGTTTCCCACCATTTCTCTATTGTTTCTTAAGCACCACAGCGCAAAGGGCACACATAATGCTTCTACAGGCAAATGGAGAAACGGTTCATATCGTAGCCACCCCCAGTATATTGAACCTGTTAACCAAGTCCAAGTAAACCCCAGCAATAAATCGCCCCATATATTAGTGGATCTATCTTTGAGGAGTTTTAAACTTAGCCATAACCACAATCCAGTCATAGCTAGACTTAACCAAGGTAGTTGACGCACTAGTGGGGCTTGAAAAAACACAGGCACCGATACTAATAGTACGGCAGTACCAAACACAGCCCATTTTTGGCTGATTCTAATTTTTTCTGAATTAAAGACAAATAAATTTGTCCCAGATTCTTCTACTGGGTAAAGCATGGTTATTATAGAAAATAAACTGTTGTTAAACAAGATTTTTTAAAAATTTTTTACTTAACTTCATCTTTTTTAATATATCATAACTTTTATCCCCTCCTAGGGCATCTTTATACTAACAATATTTTTATCCCCTCAGTGGGGATTATTTAGGAATAATTAACGATAGACAGAAGTTTTAAGAAATAAAAGGTTTTGAGAGCTAAAAACAGAAAAAAGTGATAATACTTGTGATGTTATAATCAAGCAATAATTCTTGGAAAACCGTACTTGATGAAATTCTTATGTGCTCTGATGGTCAGCGCTATAATTATTATCTCTCTAGAAAAAGCCGGCCAATCCTTACCTTCCGATCCGATCGCTGCCTCGGAGCAACTATCACAACAAATGAATATTTTTCAAGCAGTTATTCTAGGGATGGTACAAGGCTTAACAGAATTTTTACCTATTAGTAGTACCGCTCACCTGAAGATTGTCCCTGTAGCCCTAGGTTGGGGAGACCCTGGTGTAGCCTTTACTGCAGTTATTCAATTAGGCAGTATTGTTTCAGTAGTCTGGTATTTCTGGAATGACTTGACAAAAATCACCACTGGTACATATAAATCCATAGTCACATCTGACTACCAATCTCAAGATTTCAGAATGGCAGTTGGGATAGGATTAGGAACTATACCAATAGTATTTTTTGGATTGCTGATTAAACTATTTATTCCAGATTTTGATAACTCTCCATTAAGGAGTACACTAGCGATCGCCTTTGCTTCAATAGTTATGGCTTTATTATTAGGAATAGCAGAACGAGTTGGAAGTCGAAAACGTAACTTTGAACAACTAGATATTAAAGATGGCATACTAATGGGGCTGGCTCAAGCATTAGCATTAGTTCCCGGAGTATCTCGTTCGGGATCTACTATTACAGGTGGCCTATTTATGGGATTAGAAAGAGCCACAGCAGCTCGTTTTTCTTTTTTATTAGGTCTTCCAGCAATTACTTTAGCGGGTTTAGTTGAACTGAAGACTCTTTTAGATGAAGGGTTTGGAGGTGTGGGTTTAGTTCCTACCATCGCTGGAATTATCTCTGCAATAATTTTTTCTTATATAGCAATTGCTTGGTTGATTCAATACTTACAAACCAAGGATACCTGGATATTTGTTTGGTATAGATTAGCTTTTGGAGTATTAATCCTAGTTGCGATCGCTGGTGGCGCACTTCAAAATATATAATTAATCCAAAATCGAAATTCAAAAATTTACCCCATCCAAGAAACTCTCAGATGGGGAGCATAGGCAAAGCTTACCTCTTGCAGCTGTGTGCCGAACTTAATTTCGCACTTTAAATATCCCCACCTCACGCTGACTTTTCACACGCGGGGCAACTCCGAGAGGAAGCTAAAAAAAAACACAAAAATCAAGACATTGCCTGAATAATATAGTCAAAGTAAGGAGAAGCTTCCTGAACATCCTCATCATCAAGTAAAGCAAGAGTTGCTGCCTTTAAACAACGAATTGACTCTACCATTCCAGGTACAGGTACACCAAGAGAGTTGTACATTTCCCGAACACCAATCAAACCAATACTTTCAATTGGGTCTTTATCTCCAGCTAGTATTCCATAGGTAATCAAACGCAAATACCAACCATAATCCCGGAGACATAAGGAGCGCTCACGTTGACCAAAAGCATTACCACCAGGGGCAATAAAATCTGGACGCCTCCGCCACAGCTCCTGACTAGCTTTGTCCACAATTTTTTTCTCATTTTCAGAAAGCACGCTAGCAATCCGCATGCGCTGCTCACCTGTTTTCAAAAAATCATTTATGGTTTGAAGTTCCCCACTGCTGGGGTAACGTAATTCATCGTCCGCTTTGAGAATAACTTGGCTAACTACACTCATAATTATCTAAAATTTTCAGAATTATATTCCATTTTAACTATTGATGACCTTTCCAAATCATCAATATTTGAGGGATTTATTAAGATGTATCAGGATGTCTTGCTTCTAGCAACCATACAACAGGGCAAGCTCAATTAAGTAACTTCTTCAATGAACTTAATACTAAGCTAAAAAATTAAGCTTTAGGAGTTGGCGTACGCTCGGCCTTAGGGGAAGCCTTCCTCAAAGTAATCTGGTAGCTTAACTACTGGGCCAAAGATTGTCACGGGGAGTAACGATCGGATAAACTAAAAGAATTGCTTTGTGTGCCCCCCTTGCTATGGTTATCGCTACGCTTTTAATGTCGCGGAGCGTTTTCATTTCCTTTCCTAGGTCATGCTGCGCAAAAATGTGACGAGATGCCATTAGCGGAAGCTATGCATCGCGCAAAAACGCAATGACAGTAATAGGCGAGCCAGCTAGTTGAGGATTTACTCGCTCCATCGGCTATAATACCAATTTCATACAATATTGCTACAGTCACAGCACAGGGAAAAGAGAACTATTGATAGGGCACATAAGTAGGTAGGTGGAAAAATTTACAACTACGTCCGAAGCGACTGGAGCGGAGTGAAAGGAAGCAATCTCAAGAGTATGAGGTGCATAAACGTTTCGTTACATAGTGAAGTTTATTTGCGCCTACCTACTTATACAGCAGTTTTCAACTTTATGAAGTACATATATTTATGGTTTTAGGGAGTGGGAAGTTTGGGGAGTGTGGGAGGTATGGGGAGTGTGGGAAGTGTGAGAGTAGGTGAATCTGTTTCACTCCGTTCCTTGTACCACATTAACCTGGAATCTGCTGTAAATATAATAAAAATATATAAAAATATATAAAAAAAGGTTTGATATTTACATTATACTTGAACCATAAAATACGGATTTTAAAATGTAATGAATCCGGGTAATTAGTTATCGTATCGCTGAGGAGTCAGGAATCAGGAGGCACGGAGTTAAGAGAAAGAAACGATTTCAACTATTGAATTATATAATTCGTATTCAATAGAACATATTTATTAAGAGGAAGTAATTTTGCGATTACTTAACCGGATTTTATATAACTACCTTTTTTGAATTTAGTCAGGACTTACGCATTAGGTACGAAAAACTAGGATTTGAGATTGCTATCCGTTCCGGACTGCTCCGCAAACCCTGTCGGTCGCAATGACGAAAATAGGTTGTACTGCGTAAGTCCTATTTAGTAATAAAATACATATAAAATTGTGAATTGATTCATTTGTATAGAAACTTAAATCCCTCTATCCATATCCCCATACCCCCATATTCTCAGAGCGCCAATATTCTGAACAATACATAAAAAGACTAAAATAAGCTTTGATCTTGAGGTGTGAGACCTCTTGAAAAATTAGGTTAAAAGATAACTGAGTGAATATTAAGTGAATATTAAAAAGGAAAA
The DNA here is from genome assembly GCA_049647275.1 of Microcoleaceae cyanobacterium. Lineage (GTDB taxonomy): Bacteria > Cyanobacteriota > Cyanobacteriia > Cyanobacteriales > Microcoleaceae > JASJEE01. The sequence goes on along the minus strand of JBARXI010000275.1, from coordinate 21,997 downwards.
ATTGTCTACATCCGCTTGGCAACAAGGTCAGTTAGTAGAAATAACTATCACAGACCTAACAGATAGCGGTGATGGAGTAGGTCGCTATGGCCAACAAGTCGTATTTGTACCTGATACAGTTCCAGGCGATCGCCTACTAGCCCGTTTAACATTGGTCAAACCCAAATATGCCTACGGGAAACTACATCAACTCCTAGAGAAATCTAAACATCGCATCAAACCTTATTGCATCGTTGCAGACAAATGTGGTGGGTGTCAATGGCAACATATTAGTTATGAATATCAACTCCAAGCCAAACAAAATCAAATCATTCAAGCCTTAAAAAGAATAGGAGACGAAACATTACCAGTAGTTGAAACAACTCTAGCATCTCAAGCACCTTTTGGATATCGCAACAAAGCCACATATCCTCTCAGCATTTCCAATACAGGTCAAGTTAAAGCCGGCTATTACCAAAAAGGTAGCCATAAGTTAATTAATCTAAATCAATGTCCCATCCAAGACCAACGTTTAAATCCCTTACTAAAAGAAGTAAAACAAGATATTACTAGGCGAGGTTGGAAAATATATGATGAACACAAACATACTGGTATTGTACGCCATTTATCTCTAAGAACAGGTAATAATACAGGGGAAATATTATTAACTTTGGTGGTTAATGGTAATCAAGAAGAATCAGCAGAAATATTACCAGGAATAGAAACTCAAGCACAAAAATGGCTACAAGATTATTCTCGGTTAGTAGGTGTTTGCCTCAACTATAATTCTAAGGCAACAAATACAATTTTTGGTCAACAGACCGTTTGTGTTGCTGGTCGGTTGTATCTGAATGAAGAGTTTAGTGGTTTAAAATTTCAACTGACTCCTGATACATTTTTTCAGATAAATACAAAAGCGGCTGAAAAGTTAATAGAATTAGTAATTAGAGAATTGGCTTTGAATGGGTCGGAGGTCATTGTTGATGCTTATTGTGGAATTGGTACTTTTACTTTACCTCTAGCAAAATATTTAGAACAGGTAGAGGAATCTAACAGTAATTCCACTGAAACAGAGAGTCAGAATTTGTCAGAAATGGGAGTAGCAAAAAGTATGGCAATTGGCTTAGAAGTTCAGCCAGTAGCAATTGAGCAGGCTCGTCTTAATGCTGAAATAAATAACTTGACAAATGTAAGTTTTTATGAAGGAAAAGTAGAAGATTTGCTGCCTCAGTTGGAGGTGAAGCCCGATGTAGTTTTGTTAGACCCACCAAGGAAAGGTTGCGATCGCTCTGTTTTAGAAACTCTGTTGCAAATTCTACCCGCTCGTATTGTTTATATAAGTTGTAAACCTGCGACTCTGGCTCGTGATTTGAAGTTTCTGTGTGCGACGGGTAGGTATGAATTGAGCAAAGTACAACCTGCGGACTTTTTTCCCCAAACCTCTCATGTTGAATGTGCTGCATTTTTAGTGAGGTCTGAGGTTTGAAGGCAAATATGTAGCACTTAGTTTAGTTGGTTGAGTTGAATCACTTAGTTGAGATTGAAAGATTTCCCCCACTATAGACCTCCAAAGCGTCACTGTGAAGGTAAGTCTTTGCTTCAGAATTCTGTTTTAGATAGGTATCCCAAAATGCCAAGCTAGCTATTTTAATGTAGTCGGCGATCGCCTGTTGTTGAGTACCTGCAACCTTTGGTGAGCCTCCCAAGCGACTTTGCCCAGGGGGAGTTTCTGAGAGAGGAATACTAAAGGAAAAATGATTGGCTCCTTCGATAAAAACCAGATATTTATCTCCTGCTGGGGACAACTCAAAAGGTTCCATTTTCCAGTTAGAATCTTGTCCCTGAGCGCCTCGATCTCTAGAACCCGTCATCACCATCATCGGCAAAGTTTGCTGATTCCAGGAGGAGGTAGTTAAGCCCTGTTGACCAGAGCCTTGAGGAGACAAAAGAAGAATAGCTTGAACCCGAGGGTCTAGGAAGCTTGTACTAGTTTTTCCACCTGGGATATCAATCCTGGCACCACCAATTAGTTGAGCAGTGTAAGCTCCGTAGGAGTGACCTCCGACTCCAATCTTTCCTAGATCGAATTTACCTTGAAACTCGGACAACTGTGTTTCTAGCTCTGGCAACGCATCCAGAATTGAAATCAAGTCTTGAACCCGTTGTTGCCAACCTTGAACATCCTTCAGCATAGTTTGAACTAAGACTTCCAAATTTTCGGGTGTTGCAGCCTTTCTCTGTAAAACTAGAGCATCTGCATGGGTGGGATGAATAATAACATAACCATAGCTAGCCCAGAATTTACTCAACAAAGAATACCTTGCTTTTGAAGCCCCAACACCATGGGAAAACAGAATCACCGGAAACTTACCCTCACCTTTAGGATAGTAAATTCTTAGGGGTAGAGTGCGATTACCCTCAACTTCCAACGCTAGACGATCGGTCTCTTCAACTGGATAAGAGCCTGGTTTTGGTTGATAGCTTGATGAATTAGATTGGGCGGATGTTGAACTCATAGATATTTTTGTTATTGATGGAAATTGGTTAGATTGGGTGGATGAGCAGCTAATTAAAGTTAGAAACAGAAATACAGATAATAAATATAGAAATAGCTTCAGAGAAGAACAAGTTAGCATCCAAAGCCCAAGATTATTTTGTTGATTATTAAATGAATGAGAAAGTCGCATATTTTTGGAGTCAATATCAGAGATTATACCAAATCCAGTTTAGCCTTATATCTTTAATTCTGATTTGGGAAAACAGTTTTTATAAAATCCATAATTTGGTATTAGATAACTTAGAAGCAAAAAGAAAGCTGCCTTTATTTGAGAGGAGAAATATAACTTTGCGCAGCATGACCTAGGAAACGAAATTACCCCTACAGGAGTAGGGGTAATTCATGAATTACACCTACTCGTTATTTATAAGTATTAAACCGGACATGATATTATATCTTTTTCGGATAATCAGTTATAAAAAACTTTCTTCCTTCTAACCTTACTTTTTCTCCTCTGCCTTCTAACTACCTTCTCACCCCATCAGAATTAAAGATCAACTCGAAATCAAGTTTTGCCAGCTAAGACAGTATAATTTGAAACAATTTTTGTCGCTTGTATATCCCTACTAATTTTTTGCAATAAATCCTGTAACCAAGTTCGATGATATATAAGTTTTTGATAACGATCCTGCATTTCTTCGGGGGTTTTTATTTCTTTTTGAGATTCCAGTGCTTCTTGAGATATACTATCTAAAAAGTCTAGTATTGAGCCTTGAGGAATATGATAAAATTCTTCTTGCTCATTAGTAACTACTAAAATTTCAGATAATTGCTGTAGCTCCAAGTTAGTTTCATCCAGTAACGCCCGCATCCAAACCTCTTGATAATGCCTGAGTTTTAAATGCTCCTCAAGCTCTACCAATGTAGTTGAACATTGAAAATCAAACATAATTGCTGTCTCTCGTTCTAAACTGCTTAATATCGATCATAGTGTTCTTTAATCACTCTGGGAAGAGTAAGGAGTTGATAATTGACAACTTAAGCAATCCTGTGGTATTATTTATAATAAAAAATTAAATTAATAGCAAAGTTTTAGTTCAAGTGCTTTTGTGGAGCGAGTATAATGAAGTTGTCAACTATCTCACCCTCTACAGGGTTTTGCTTGCAAGAGTAAGCGTTGTCTACCGTAATATAGATTCTGCATGGTACTAACTTCTGGATTATTTCCCTAGTTCAGTTTATTTTCCCTCCTCGCTTATCATGAGTCCTTTTAGAGAAGACATATTTGGAGAATTGAGGGGGTGGGATAATTTCCGTGTGGTTTGCCTAGGCTTAACGCTCATGAGTCGGAAATTCCTTAATATTTTACAAACAATCTATTTATTAATTTGGCATGGGTACTGATGAAAAATACACCAGAATTTAAAGAAAGAAACCTAGAAACCCTGGTTAACGGAGCAGAAGCTGTTTTTACAGGCGATGTGGATGGAGACGGCGATATCGATCTGATTTCTGCTGGCTTTCTGGATCGAACCATTGCCTGGCATGAGAATGATGGCAACGAAAACTTTACGGTTCATGTAGTGAGCACCAACGCCATTGGTGCAGAAGATGTTAGAGCTGATGATATAGATGGTGATGGCGATTTAGATATTCTCTCAGCTTCGTTTCTTGATAAAAAAATTGCTTGGTACGAGAATGACGGCAATGAGACTTTTACTCAGCGGGTAGTTTCTCGTAATGCCGATGGTGCACATCGTGTTTTTAGCGCAGATGTCGATAGTGATGGCGATATAGATATTCTCTCAGCATCTCGTGAAGATGATAAAATTGCTTGGTACGAGAATGACGGTCAAGAAGATTTTACCGAACATATTATTTCTGATACAGCAGATAGCACTCGATTTGTTTTCGTCGCCGATGTTGATAGTGATGGCGACCAAGATGTTCTTTCGGCTTCCGCTGACAGCAACACAGTTGCGTTGTATGAAAACGATGGCAATGAGAATTTTACCGAACAAGTAGTATCTAACAACGCAGCTAGTGTGCGAGCTGTGTTTGCTGAAGATGTTGATTTAGACGGCGATATAGATATTCTCTCAGCCTCTTTTGATGATGATAAAGTTGCTTGGCATGAAAACGATGGCAACGAGAATTTTACCGAAAGAGTGATATCAACTAATGCTGATGGTGCGCTTTATGTCATGGTTCAAGATGTCGATAGTGACGGCGATCGGGATGTTATCTCTGGTTCTTTTTACGATAATAAAGTTGCCTGGCATGAAAACGACGGCCAGCAAAACTTTACTGAACATATTGTTACAACAAATGCCATTTCTCTAACTAGCGTTTGGGCTGATGATGTCAATAGTGATGGGTTCTTAGATATTTTATCGGCTTCTTTTCGTGATGATAAAGTTGCTTGGTACGAAAATATTAACATACACAATAGTGCAATTTTTCCGACTGAAACCTTGATTTCAGACCGCGTTCCCATCACTTACGCATTTACCGTAGATGTCGATAAAGATGGGGATCTAGATATTCTATCTGCTTCCTATCAACATGATGAAATAGCTTGGCACGAAAATGATGGCAATCAAAATTTTACCGAAAATGTTATTTCCACAACTGCTTTCGGGGTACATGATATCAGTGCTGAAGATGTTGATGGAGATGGAGATTCAGATTTATTGGTAGTTGCCAGTGATATTAATACCATTTCCTGGTATGAGAATGATGGAAATCAAAATTTTACCGAACATATCATTTCCACCAACACCATAACGCCAAACCGTGTCACAACAGAAGATTTAGATGGAGATGGGGATCTAGATATTTTATCCGCTTCCCGTGACGACGATAAAATTGCTTGGTTTGAGAATGATGGCAGCCAAAACTTTACCGAACATATTATTTCTACCAATGCTGATAACGCCCGTACTCCTCTGGCAATAGACTTAGATCGAGACGGGGATATGGATGTCTTATCTGCCTCTTTCGGAGATGATAAGATTGCTTGGTACGAGAATGATGGCAGCCAAAATTTTACCGAACGTATTATTTCTACCAATGCTGATAGTGCAGTGGGTATTTTTGCAATTGATTTAGACAAAGATGGGGATATAGATGTGCTGTCTGCGTCTCGTGATGATAATAAGATTGCTTGGCATGAAAATGATGGTAACCAAAACTTTACCGAACACATTATTTCCACCACTGCTGATGGTGCACTTCGTGTTTTGGCCAAAGATGTAGATAACGATGGAGACCTTGATGTTATCTCCAGTTCATTTCGAGATGGAAAAGTTGCGTGGTATGAAAATGATGGCAATCAAAACTTTACCGAACAGATTGTTACCACTGATGCCGCAGGCGCTCTAGCAGTGATTGTAGAAGATATCAATGAAGACGGAGCTATGGATTTTCTCTTCGGCTCTACAGTTAATCCCAAACTAGCCTGGTACGAAAATCAAGGGGGACAATTTGCACTGACAACTGAAGTCAAGTCTACCAATTTTCTTCAAACAGGTCAAACTAACGAAATTTTCAGCATAGAAATGAATCATCGAGGTCGCAGTGGAGACCCTGATGCTGAATTGGCAAAGTTGTCTCTATTTCTAGAAGCTGGTCGCAATAACCCTTTAACAACTCAGGAAGCAAATAGTTTGCTCGAAAAGCTGTTGGTTTACCGAGATGCTGATGGAGATGGTAGCTTCTCTCAAGAGAATGATACCTTGGTGGTAACAGTAGAAGACCTAAATTTAACCAATGGGTTACAAGTAGTTGAGTTTAACGACCTAGATCCTAACGTACAGGTTAGCCCTGATACTCCAGCACAATTTTTCGTTACCCTTGATCTGACGGAAGATGCTACAAGTCAACCAAATTCTAGGTTAAGAGTTAGTCATCTGACTCAAGGGCAATTCCATACTCAAGCAGAAAATAGTGATTCTGATAGCTTACTGACATTAGAAGCTACCCCTAATGTGAGTTCCCAAACAATGATACTTGTTGATAACTTAATAGAAGGCACAACTGACCCAGATCAGATTTTTGGCACCACTCAATCAGATAGAATTGATGGCAAACAGGGAGATGACAGTTTAATAGGTGGTCAAAATGACGATCAGTTGATAGGTAAACAAGGAAATGATGTTTTAATTGGCGGATTAGGTAACGATTGGCTTGATGGTGGTTCACAGAGAGATTGGCTTGATGGTAGTCCTGGAAATGATTTGATATTCGGCGGTCAGGGAGCTGATTGGATAGTTTTGAGGAATCAGGAAGGAAGCGATACGATTTTGAATTTTAGCAGTGGTAGCGATCGCTTTGCCCTAGTTGATGGTCTGACCTTTGAGCAGTTATCAATTACAGAAAGTCAGCAAGGAATATCAATTAGTCTAATCGAGAGTGGACAACAACTAGCTATTCTCACAGGACAAATTCCAGAGTCTTTAACCCCCGATGATTTCGTTGCCTTATAACTTTTTGGGTCTTGCACAGTGGGGAATGATTAAGGAAACTGATGGAGTTGCCTGTGCTGCAAATAATAGGTGAGCAAGCGCAAGGTATGGTGTTTTTATAATTAATTATCCTAAGATTAGATCGCGCAGGCAATTTATATCATGTCCGCTGGTATCGTTTGTGTAAACCCAAGGATGAATATCTACAGGAAATTTAAGTTTTTTTCTTGCTCTTAAGTATTCCTGCCTGTTGCCTGTTGCCTGTTGCCTGTTGCCTGTTGCCTACCTTTGCTATACAATACCGATGCTATCGGACATGATATTACCTGTATTTCCTTTTGCCTCCACAGTAGAATTCTTAGAAATACTCAACATATTTTTGCTTAGTTAAAGCTTCAGTATACCAAATCTGTTCTAAATTACCTGTTTCGTCAAAAGGTTCACCAGAGATTGAAGAGTGAGTAGAGTTAAAATCATTCTTGTTAAATTTAGAAAGTTTTTCTATTATATTCTGAGAAGCTTCTAGTTGATTTAATTGAATTAAAGCATCTGCTAAACCCAGATAGGCATAAATTGAGAAAGGGTTCAGGCTCAAAGCATATTCAAATGAATTCTTTGCTTGAAGAGGCTCTTTAATATCGAGATAAAGACGTCCCAAACGAATGTATGCTACCATGAACTTAGGTTGAGCATCTAGAACAGTTTTAAGTGCTGCCATTGCCTGAGAAAATTGCTTTTGCTTACGGTAAACTTCTCCCAAAAGTAGGTAAGCCAGGAGCATTTCTGAGTTTAAGTTTAGACCATGATAAAAGTGATTAATTGCCTCATCATATTTGGTTTGCCTCATCAGCACTTGACCTCGACTCAGATAAGCTTGGGGAAGTTTGGGGTCCAAATTTAGAGTTATATCAAAATAACCCAATGCCTCTTCTAGGCAGGCAAGTCTTAGACAAACCTGTCCTAAATTTAAATATGCTTCGCTCATTAAAGGATTGAGTTGAGTCAGAATTTTATATTCTCTAAATGCTTCTTCATATCGTCTTTGTAAACAGTAGATATTACCAATAGATAGATGGGCATAGACAGAGCTAGGTTCCCTAGTTACGACTACTTCTAGTTCTTGCAAAGCCCGATCAAAGTATCTTGCTTTAGAAAGCGAATAACTGAGCCTAATTCTTTCAGCATCCGTCATTTCTAGATGTTTAACTTGAGGTTTAAATGTCATTACTGATTACCACTCCTCTAATCTGTAACTGAATATCGGTAAAAGCTTGAATTCTGAATAGGTTGTGGCGATCGAGTAGAAATAAGACGTTTTACCTCTACTCCATCAGGCCAACTTCCCATGTAGGTCTGTCGATCGCTCTGAGGGCCTAAAGCAACAGATTTTCCATTTAAACTGCCATAAAATGTATAATCTGCCAAAGCATCAAACAAGCGGTAAACACCATAATAGTCTAGACCGTTTACGACTATTTTTTTTCGTATTAATCCCGAACTCAGTGGTGTTTCATGATCTGCAACTAGACGGCAGTTCAAGTTTTGATCTGAGCGAATCATTACATAGTTTTTCTCATCAGTGGGAAATGTAAATTGATTAAATAAATTAATCGCAATGCGATGATCGTTCACCCGATCTTCTTCATAAACTTGTAATAAAAGTTTAGTCTGAGGTGGTAGACGTTGTAGCTGTTCATTATTTATCTCAAATGAATAGTAAGGTGCCATAATAAATAAAAAAGCCCCTTGTCTTCCCCACTGTTTTTCTACAATACCTCGATAGGCTAGTGCAGGAATTGCACCACCTCCATAGGAATGTCCCATAAATCCAATCCGATCTAAATCAAATTTTTCAGGATAGTTTTTGACTGCTGATTCAAACCCAGACCATAGCATTTCGTAGCGGTCTCTATGAGCGATATTTCCTTTATAAGGAGAATAAACCAAAGCATATCCTTGACTTACAATATGTTGAATGAGTGCATCATATAATTTAGGATAGATTGCTCCATAGGCGTGTGCAAAGAAAATTACAGGAACTGGAGAATTGACACCACTAGGATAATAAACGTGAACTTGCTTGAATCTCCAAAGGGGACTGGGAAAAGTTTCACGGCTGACTGAATGGATACCTAAAGCTCCATAACCATTTCTAATTGGTGGAATCATTGCCGTACAATCTTGAGAATTGATAGCGATCGCAGGAGAGAGGAGACTTGGGCTTGACGGTCTGAGGATGCTTTTATATGTTAGGTATGAAATACCAGAAAAGAGTAATGCGCTGATAAGTAATAGAATTTTACGGTTGTAATTAATCATAAATTGACCTCAAATTAAGTTCAGTATTTGTATTCACAGTTTAAATTTACAATAGCTTTTAGTAATTACTCATATCCTAAATTCCTAGCTAGTTGAATAACATCTGGAATTAAACCCTGATTGTCAGAACGCCATGGCAAAGATCCTGATAAATGACTTGGCTGAATTGTTCGTTGTTTAAATTTTGCTGACTTCATAAAATTTGGATCGTTACCTGCATGGGCACCATAGGGGCCAAAGCAAGCGTATGGAGATTTTTGAGGATTTAACATTGATTCCAGCGCAGCATCATTCCAGCTCAAATTTAACCATCGACAGATTTTCTCAAAATACCTGACAGGATCGCCTAAGAGATCCTCCCCTCTCAAGAACATCTTTTGTTCTGAGGGAACAACTTCCAGGAAATCTAGAATGTTGCGCTGCATGGTGTACCACCAATACTGAGGATCGACTATTGGAGGACTTTTAGAATAGTCTATTGAGTTAGAAAAGATTGCTAGATCCCCTTGGGCAAAATTCATCATTGATTGTCCTTGAGTTCTGGGATGACGAACCAGATATAAAAAGTAGGCATCAGGAAAACTTTGATAAATTCGATTCATAATTTCCCGTTTCGTAGAGTAGATCGGACTTTTGTCAATAATTTGCTTGGGAGCAACTTTTTGACAGATTTCTTGATACACTTCCCCAGTTGTACAGTGATAACGAGCTAGAATCCATCTTCGAGCCATTTCAAGAGAGTTTAAAGTTTGTTCTCCGGCATAAAGCTGCATGACAACTCGAAGTAAGCCATGGATGTTGTATTGAAATATCCCTTGCATCTTGTCCATGAATTCTTGCAAAGTATCAGATGTAAATAAACTTAATTCTGCTACACCATAAGCTTCAGGATGTTGCCCTAGCATTCCACATGTGAGAGAAGTGAAGGAACGAGGAGATGCCAATATAAATAGGGGTTGAGTAAAACTAGCCTTCATAATGTGTTTTCTAATTGAATTAACTCATAAGTTCTTCTCAAAAGAATCAGCACAACTTGACTTTTCAGGAGAATTGTCTCCCAACCAAACTTCTAAACCTCCTAACAGGTTATCAACATACTGCCACTGCTCTCCAACTCGAACAGCAACCCTAGGGCCAAAGGGATTTGTGGTGCCGATAAACACCCCATGGGGTGTAGAAATAATATTCCGAATACCATAGTTGTAAGGATTTCCAAATCCCCGTCGGTCAACTGGAACCCAGTTCTCACCGTCTGCCGTTCGCCATAGTTCAAACCCTGCTTGATTCTGAACAATGGTTTCTAAGCCGACTTGCTGGAGTAGACGCACAGTCCGAGCAGGTTTACCTTCAAGGTTGACATATCTGAGAAAAATACTCCAATCCATCGTACCGGCATAAAGCCATCCTTGGTGGACACCCATACGCCATAAATAACCATTGCAAAGATTACCAAATCCTGGAGACCAACTACTTAAAGGACGCTTACCATTGGGACGAATATTCCCCACAATCACATCCCAGGTATTATCAGGATGTAACCTGAGAATTTCTACTCCTGCGGGTCCAATTTTATTCACGCGATCGTAGCCACCATTTTGAATTCCTGTGCCAATGTAAAGCGCATTGTTAAATACCATCATACTGACGGCAATTTGATTGAGACAGCCGCGATCGCCTCCTCGCTCAAGAACCATTTCCCATTTATAGGGAGGAATTCCCTCGGCTTGGCTCCGCCAGATTTGAAATCCATTAATATTGAAGGTTCCAGCATAAAGATAATCTCCAAATCCTTTCATTTCAAAGACAGTCAGATTATCTGGATCTCCAAAATTGGGTTGATTAATCGATTGCCACTCACCTTTGCTAGGATCGGCACTGGCATAAATTTGAGTGACTCCTGAAGTATTGGGATTTCCTTTCGCTGCACCACTGGGGGCAGTAAATAATCGCCCCTTAAAAGGCACTAGGGTACGAAAGCTGGTGACCGGAAGGCCGACCAAACCTGGTTTAGAAACTGGAATAAAGGTTTTGCCGTCTTCGCTTCGCAATAACAAAGGACCATTCCCTCGAGAACGTGACCAAGTACTGACATAAAGAGCTGGTTCTGGGTCAGATTTTCCCTGGAAAACAACCATGCCTCGATAGCCTAAATCTCGACTCATTTCTTCTCCAGTATTACCCAATACTATCGGGGCTTGATACACCCTTTCCCAGCGATCGAGTAGAGGGCTGTAACGCCAGATTTCTGCCCGTGCCTGAAACTGCTCGAATTCTGGGGAATACACAGGATATGGACACTCAACAGGCCAAGTGTCAATGGTAATTTGCTTCATTGAGTGACGTAGCAGGCAAAGATTGGCTCGGGTTGTGCCAACATATATGTGATTTTTGAACCAAGCCATGGAATGGGCATAGGCATTGTTTCCATCTCCAAAGCCATTGACACAAATTTTGCGAAAGTCGGCTCGATTGAGTCCAGGTTTTGTTAGCACTGACCAAATGTATCATAACGGCAGGAGATTTCACCTTGTGAATTGTTTGGAGGAAAAGACAATTCAAAACCAAACTCCTGAGCGCGACGGGTTAACCACATTGTTTTATAATATTGTATATTGCTCAAAAGCTGCAACCAATAGGTTGGCAACTGGATGGTCTAAAACTTCTTTAAACGCTTCTGTACCTGCGGACTTCAAAGCATATATTACTCGTTGCTTTAATGTTCGATTATGATCGACAATTTCAATAACTTGGGTAGCAACTGCCATCTTTTCTGCGACAGTTTGTGTAGGGTATGACTGTTCTAACTGCTGTAGTAGTTGCTGGATTTCTACTGCAACTTCATCCAAGGTTTGTTTTTTGAAGTTTCCTCCAGTTATATCTCCAGCAAACGTTCCCATGTTGATACCTACACCAAAACTCCCACTTTGATTAATCCTGCCTCCTGAATCAAAATTTTTGTTGCCCATAATTCCACCTAATAAATATTTTTAGAATAGTGCTTATACATAATCAACCATTTTCGCTCCTCATTTCTTCTTGAATTTTATCAAGTTTTCCACGAGTTAATACAGTATTGCTATGGTTTTCTCCCAACGTTGTTTCAAAAGTAGCAAGAGCTTTTTGGAAAAGATTTTTTGCTTCCTTGTACTGTCCTTGAGATTGATAGAGAGATGCTAAGTTATATAAACTGATAGCTGTATCAGGATGGTTTTCTCCTAATAACTGCCTTTGTAATTCTATAGCTTCTTGTAAAAGAGGTTCTGCTTCAGTGTGATAACCTTGAGAAAGGTAAAAGTTAGCCAAATTATTCAGACTTATACACACAGAGGGATGCACTCCTAATACTTGTCTCTGTACTTCTATAGCCTTTTTAAACAGAGGTTCAGCTTCATCATAACGTTCCTGTCTTTGGTACAAAGATGCTAGGTTGTTAAGAGTTTGAGCAATATCGGGATGGCGATCGCCAAATAATTTTTGCCTTATTTCTATAGCTTCTAAATACAGGGGTTCAGCTTCAGCATAACGTCCTTGAGAATAATATAGAGACGCTAGGTTATTCAGCGTTTGAGCAACAGAAGGATGATTGCTCTTAAAAAACCGCTTATTAATTTCTATAGCTTCTAAATACAGGGGTTCAGCTTCAGTATAACGTTCTTGGGAATGATATACAGATGCTAAGTCATTTAGTGTTTGGGCAACAGCAGGGTTGTCGCTTCTCAACAACTGCTTGTTTATTTCTAAAGCTTCAGTATATAAAGCCTTTGCTGCAGAATATCGACCTTGGTAATAGTATAGCTCTGCCAGATTTTTCAGACTGAGAGCTACATTAGGGTGTTCATTGCCTAAAAGTCTTTTCCTTAAATCTAAGGCTTCCTTGTAAATGGGTTCAGCTTCTGCGTAACGTCCTTGTGCAGAGTAAAGGCTGGCAAGGTTGTTTAGGCCAGAGGCAACATTTGGATGTTGATTACCCAAAAGCTCTTGCCAGACTTGGAGTGCTTCTTGGAATAAAGTTTCTGCTTCTGTGTAGCGTCCTTGGATACGGTAGATATCCGCAAGGTTATTAAGGGCAGTAGCAATATCAGAGTCGTTGCTTTCAGACCGAAGTTTAACTTCCTCTAAGCATTTTTCGTAACAATGTTGTGCTTGTTGATAATAACCTTGACTGGTGTAGTACCGCCCTAAACCTGTAAATGCTGGAACAATATTCTTTTTCTCTAGATAGTTGGTGAGGGTGGTTGTAGCTTCTTCAAGGTGAGGGATATTAGGGGCTAAGGTATGAATTTCATCTAAAGTAAGATTTTCAGTAATTGTTTGAGCTACTGCGACTAATACTCGAACATAGCGACTCTTGAGATTTTCCGCTTTTTCTGACTGCTCTCTCTTGTTACTTATAAACTCCCGAATTAGAGGATGAAGTTGGTAGCTATCTTCACCTGTGCGTTGCAGCAGACTCAGATTCAGCAATGTCTCATCTCGGATGGCTTCTAGTTCCTCTGATTCTCGCTCAGACAAGCAAGATTCAACCAACGACCAAGGAATGGGAGCTAAAGCAAAGATACTTAGGAGAAAAGCCAGTTCTTGTTCAGCCTTATCTAGTTCTTGCCAGCTCAACTCAAAGGCATCGGCAATACCAGAAGCACTAGCACTACTTGTACCAGGATGAGATTGCAGTGCTTTCAGCTCCAAGCGTTGGAATTCTAATCTTGATAGCATCTTCTCAAGGGATAGGTCTTGCCGTTGGCTTAGGTAAACTCCAATCAACTTCAAAGCTAGAGGTAAAAACCCTAGCCACCGGCAAAGTTTCCGCGCTGCTTCCCATTCCTTTTGTAAACGAGACTCACTCAGATATGATGTTAATAATTCTAAAGCAGCAGTTTCATCCAGAACATCTAGGTTTAGGGAACGGAAAGACTGACTCAATCCCTTTTTACGAGTAGTAATCACAACTTTAAATCTCGAATTCGCAGGAGGGAGATAAGGTTCAATATATTCGTACTCTGTGACATCATCAAAGATAACGAGTACGTCACCAGTTTTCCAGTTACGCCAGCAGTATTGAACTTGAGTATTTAAATCTAAATCTTTAGAAGGTTTTAAATCTAATTGTGCTTGGGCTAAGGCTACAATTTGCTCCCCCGTATTTAGGGGATACCCCCGCGAGCTTACCCAGCAAATACCACCAGAATATTGCTGCCCATATTTGTAAGTATATTGTAGTGCTAATTCAGTTTTGCCTACACCTCCCATTCCTACAATTGCACAAACTACCAGTTTATCTTTTCTTTGAAGCTCTTGATGTAGGGATTCTAGTTCTTTCTCTCGTCCAACAAAGCAGGTAGAGCTACTACGAGGAACATTATTAGGAGGTAAAGAACTACCATGAGGTAATTCATTGTACAGGTTAATTATATTGTTATTACCTTGTATGATTGTTCTGTTTGCACGACGTAATACACGGATATATGTAGTTGGTCCTGGCAATTCTTTACAAATAATGCTATCAGGGCCGTTCTCTTTTATATATTCCTTAAATACATCAAAACCACGACCAATTCCTTCAAATACTAATAAATTTAAAAGATACAATGAAATGGCTTCATCAACTGGACTTGATACAGGTGCGATACCCTCAATTAGCTGTTCCCAAGATAACTCTGGTGAGAATCTACCCGGACTGTACACTTCAAGTGCTTCTGGGGTGATGGCAACTTTTACTGTTCCTGTTAATTGGTAATCTCTGTGAGCAATAGCATTAGAAATAAGTTCCCGCACTACTTGAAGATCGATTTCTTCTACTTCTCTCCTAAGTCCATCTCCTGCTATGTATGATCTAGTTTCTGAATATTTTTTGACTTTTTCCACAAGAGCTTCAACTTGAAAACTTAAAGGACCAAGTATATCTTGTCTAACAAAATTGGATTCTCTAGGTCTCCCAAAAACGAAAACAGACCTAGCCTGGGGGTATATCATTTCAGGTCTTTTGTGAAAGCAGAGAACAGCAGATTTATGAAGTACATTTCTGCTTCCATCTTGAATAGGGGAATAAAGCTTGAGTTTCGATAGAACTTCTTCTAAATAAGCTGTCTTGTAAAGGTCTGGCTCGACTTTATTCGCATATTTCTCTAGAACTTCCAAATCTATATCTTCAGTAGTAGCTTCTGGGCAAGGATGTCGATTAGGGTGAGTTTGTTCGTAAAGAATTTTGAGATCATCAAGTGTTCTTACAGAATGACTTAATTTAGTATTGGATTGAATAGAATCTTCTATTTTTTTACATTTTGCAACCCAGATTTTCTCCTCAGCCTCAACTTTATCTACATATAAACGTGAGCGTTGTTTAAGTTTAAATTCTGAGTATTTTTGATGTGTCTGTAAATTTTGATTAATATATTCGACAATCTGTTTAACATAAATATACCCGTCATTTGTACCCTCTCCACCAAGATTCGTTTGAATAGCATTACAAAAAAGGTCAGTGAATACACCAGACGAGCCATCTGATAGTTCATGGCTCTCTTGAGCTTTTTCAGATGAAGTAATAATAGCAATTCCTCTAGGAATGTGGGATATTTCTATACTTTCTTTTATATTATAAATGCTACCACTTGAGTTCTTAGTTCCTGGAATAACTGCACCGCTATGGCAAGCATCAATAATAATAATAGCACGTTGAACCCCTACTGCACTTAAGTCACTCATTAAATTATTAAAGGGGTACCAATCAGCATTCTTCAATCCCATTTGTAGACAATACTGATTATTCTTCCGAATATCTCCATGTCCTGAAAAGTAAAAAACCAGTTGATCCTTGATATACCAATCCTCTAGGACATTGCGTAATTTTTCTTCAAAATGTGTCCTACTGTTGCACTCATGTATTGGTGCTGGTCCATCAGTTCTACAACCTCCCTGTTCTGGATTTGTCAGGATAGAGTGAACTGTTGAAACGTCACGCTTGACTGCTTTTAGTTCTTCACCAGTTAAAGCGTTAACTAAAAAGGCAAGCCTTTTTGGTGAATCTTCTGACATTAACCTTTACCTCTGCTTCAGTATTTTAATTTCGATGTATTCATCTTCAAGAGAAGATTGAAGTTGATGCTGATGTATTATTTCTTGCAGTTCTACAACCTTTTCTGCTGACAAGTTTTTGAGTAAATGCCTTTCCTTACAAGTCCTAGTGTAGACAATAACAAGTACAGAATACTTCAGTCCTAATTCCCCATTCCGTTGTCTTGATTCCCAATATTGTAAAGTAGAGAACAAGGTTTGAATAGCAGTTAGAGTTAATGAAGCAATGTTTAAGCCTATTGTTAAACCACCATTTCTCACCCCAAGTTGAGGCTCTGTTTTTTCAGTTTCTACAGATAAGTCACATTCGTTTTCTATGAGATTAGCAAATTCTTTAAAATAAAAAGAATCCTCTGCTGTAACATCTCCCTCTAACTTAATATAAGCTTTCATATATTATAATTACTCAGTTTAGGCAGATTTTAAACTTACACATAAAAATAGTAGTATAACTATACTAGCACAATTATACTACTGTGAAGATGAAAGCCATAAACATCCATTTTGCCGATGAAGAACATAAAAAACTCCAAGAAGCTAGCAAACTTTTAGAACGCTCTATCAACGAGTTGGTTCGTGAGGCAGTAAGAGAACATCTGTCTAAGTTAAGGCGATCGGCGACAAGCTTGACTTGCCTTTCGCCCCTATCTAACACCATCGCTTCAACAACTATCTTGTTTTCATCATTCGCTTAAAACACCCTTGCTCTCAACGTGTACTTTCCGCTGAAGGCTGAATTTAAGGAATCCAAGACCACATTTCAATTTGGAAAAACCGAGTCAAGGGACGAGT
This sequence comes from Microcoleaceae cyanobacterium, assembly GCA_049647275.1. Lineage (GTDB taxonomy): Bacteria > Cyanobacteriota > Cyanobacteriia > Cyanobacteriales > Microcoleaceae > JASJEE01. The sequence continues at coordinate 4,876 of JBARXI010000275.1, read as the reverse complement.
GAAAGAGAAAATCAAAGGTTTTACTTCACCTTCAATTTTAGCATAGCCTGTCATTCCCGGTTTAAAAACCCCTTCATCATTAGGAATTTCAACAATTGTTTTGATAAATCTCCCCCGCTCGCTTTCTGTAATTGTCGGTTCAATCACAATCACTTTACCGAGAATGATTTGATTAGGATAGGCAAGTAATTTAATTTCAACCGGTGTACCTACCTCAAATTCTCCAAGATCGGATTCAGGAATATCTATTTCTCCTCGAATGGTTCGGTCATCTTCTATCTTCACAAATACCTGACCTTGATCTAGATAACTTCCAACTTTTTGAGTTAAATTCGATGTAGTAATACGACCATCAAAAGGTGTGATTAATGTTCGACGTTCTAATTGAATCTTGGTATATTGTGTATCTTGATCCAACTGTTTTAATTGAGCTTTGGCGGCTTCTAAATCTTGACGAGCGCTGACTATTTCCTCTGGATGGGGGCCGCTCATCACAAATTCCAAATTAGCTTGTTGAACCGCTATATTTTTCTGTTGAGTTTGAACATTATCTTGATGTTCTTCGACTTGCTTTTGTTTGAGCACAATATTCTGCTTTTGTTGTTCAATCTGATAACGTTGCACCTGAACTTCATGCTCGCGTTCTTTTATCTGTTTGAGCTTACTTTGAATATTACTCTTTTGCTCCTCTACTTCTGCTTCAGCGACTTTTGCTAGCCGATCGGCATCTTCAAAATCCTGTAATGAAACTGCCCCTTCTTGATATAATTCTTGCCAACGATTAGCCTCTCGAGTTCGGAAATCTAATCTAACTTGTGCTGTTTCTAAACTTTGCTCGGCAACTTTCACATCTTCCTGAGCCATTTCTAATCGACTTTGAACAGCTGCTAATTGTTCTGTCTCAACTTCTAATGCTTGCTTTGTCAGTTGTAAGTCTTCTTGGGCAACAGCAAGACGACTTTGAACTGCCTTTAATTGTTGTTGTTCTACTTCTAACTGTTGTCGAGCAATATTCACTGCTTCAGGACGAGGAGTAGATAACAAACGGTTAAGATTAGCTTTTGCTTTCTCAATTTCAGCTTTTTGAAGGTTAATTTGTTCTTGTTTTATCAACAAGTCATTTTCTGTTGGAGTTTCACGATGAAGTTGACTAGATGGTTCAATTTCAGCAATTACAGTCCCTGCTTCAATCCATTTTCCATCACCTCCATCAACATAAACGTTAGTAATTCTGCCAGAAATATCTGCTTGAATTTCTTGTTGTTTATGGGTTAGGAGTTCAACCGCTCCTCCAGGACGATATCGATAGGGTAAAGACAGAATAAATCCTGCCCCAATTACAAATCCAATTTTAAGAGTTGTTTTCAGAAAATTGAATGAACGATTTTTTTTCTTTAAAGCAAGTGCTCCGCGAGGAAGTTGCACTGAGGGCGAGAGATCGGGAACAATTCTTGCAGGAGTAACAGAATCAGTATTTTCAATATGTGTTTTTTTATTCATTCTTAAGTACCATCTCACTGTACAACTAATAATAAAAATTAAGATTAAGGCTCCAATTCCCCGGTAATTATGAATGAGTATCTTTGCTCCAAGGGCTATTGCTAACAAAAGTAATCCCCAAGACAAAATCATGATGACAGCATAAATTTGTAAGGCAAAAGTTTGATATCCAGACAAACTAAATGGAATTAAGCGACCTTTTAACCTCATATTAGTTACAAAACGAGCCTGTTCTAATAATTTAGGCATTCGTAAATAGGTCGATAACCAAAAATAGCCATTAGATTTCCAGCATGGGTTCCCCTGAATGGCAAAACTCAAAAGAGAAATTTGAGACAAAATTAGAGAAAAAGTAGATAGTTTCGGTTGAGTCGTTCGCAAACAAAACCAGAGCAAAATTGTAACTGAAAAAATTAACAGTCGAAATAATAAAGGTGCGGCAAAAATCCAAAGTAATTGTTGACGACGGAACTGCCATAAATTTGGCATTTGTAAATAGAATAGCGGTAAAAATCCGAATATAAATTGGATACCTGCAACTGAAATTATTCCTCCATAATGGGTATAAACAATTCCTGCTGCTAATTTTCCCATAAAGTTAATAGTCAATAAGTTAATTCCTAATTTACTTAATACAGAGATAGGAATAATTGTGGTTTTTATATCCTGAAAAAAAATCTGTCGGTTATTAATAATTGTCAGGATTGCTATACCTAAAAGAGGAAAAAGCGCATAGATGAGTTGACGAAAAGGATACCCCAAATCCCCCATTATACTTAACATAAAATAGGGATTAAATAGTCGCCAGTGATAGGGTCGATTGATATATTTTTGTTGATAGATTACTTTATTTGCATCTAATTGAGAGATGTTTAATTCAGATATTTCTGGTGATTTCTGGTTTTCGTCAGATTCTATCAACCCTAAATCATTCAAGTATTGAGTAAATTTATTAAAATATCTAGCTGTCAATACAGAACCAAATTTAGCCATAAATCTCTCACAAATTTCTTGTTGTGTGAGGTTAAAAATCATTAATTGACAGAGATAATATTCTTCTTCACCGAGTTCGATAAAATTTTGTGATTCTGGCAATTGAATCAGATAAGATGGCTTTCTGTTCCTAGCAATTGCATTTTTGACAATCAATAAATCTCTGCGCAAACGGACTTGAGTGAATTGAGACATTAAAGAGGTTTCCTTAATTGATAGTTGATTCAAGTATCCATTACAAATACTGGGAAAAATTTCATTCTTCTTCTGTCAAGTTTTCCTCCAAAAAATCAGCCAGTTGCTCAATAGTAATATCGTCAACATAGTGACCATCTTGCATAAGTAATCTGGAATAATCTAAGGTTTGACAATATTTTTTCTCCAATGCCACAAATAAATTAATAATCTTGATAGATTCAAAGTTTAAATCGGACACTAGCTGGGTTTCTGGGTGAATTTCCCCAACTTCCATCTGCCACTCTTTTAGGAGAGAGCGAACAAGATTGATTAGAGCTACCTGAATTTCTAATTTTCTTAACTCTTGATTCAGCGCCATCAGGGCAGATTGAATTGATGTCCTCATAGAAAAAAGCCTCAAAAATCATGGAATAGTGTAATGGGTACAAGTTTAAATCTATACCCTAACTATTTTAGGAGGAATCTGACAAATTGCAATAGCTTCTTCTGGAGTGAAAATGAGCTGAATGTCTAATTTGCGATCGCCGTACATGAGTGTAACCTTTCCAGTTTCAGGAGAATAGTCAGTAATTTGCCAATCATGGGGTTGATGTAACTGCACTCCTATGGCTTTACTCGCAGCTTCTTTGACACTCCAAAGTCCGACTACTTGGTCTGATGACAGTTTTGGTAAACTTTGCCATTCTGCCACTGAAAATGCCAATGAAATAATATCCTCTGAATTTACTGCTTTCAATGGCTGTACATCCAAACCAATCTGTTGTTTGAGAGGAGCAATGGCAGCTACTGCCCACCCTTGACTATGACTGATAGAAAGGTCTGGAATCTCTGCGATCGCCTCTAACGTTGGACAAACAATCTGAGGCTTACCCGTGGCACTCGGCAGAATTGTAATATCGACTGGCGCTAGCTTCAGTTGAAACTGTTCCTCAGCCCATTGACGAATACAATCTTTGGCAACAATTCTACCCATTAACCAATTCAAACGTCGGGGACTGTTGACTGGCAAATCGTACCAAAACTCTCTTTCTGCAGCATTGAGAACTAAGTTGGCTAAAACTCGCTGCAATAATCCTCCTGAACTCTCTAAAAATCCGGCTGGGAAAGGATCTACTCGACGTACAATAACACCTGCGCTCGACATCCAGGGATGAGATAAATAGGTAGTTTGAGGAGACATTCGGCATTCAAAGAACCGATGAGGAACTGTAAAAAATACATCTTGCCATCCTTCAATCTGAGCAATTATCTCCCCGGATAAAGTCAAGATTTCCAAATGAGCGCTCAATTGGCGATCGTGAACAAAGCTAATTTTCCCTCGACAAGTCACCGTTGTTTCTGGCGGTAAGGGAGTGCTAAAAAACCGGAATGTTTTGACCTGGAATGGAAAGGCATGGAAATCCATCTCTGATTGTTCGGAAATCCAATAGGCAACTAATTGACCGGCGGCATCCAGTAAACCTGCATCCACCTGGAATTGTACTTGAGGGCAAGAACGGAAAAAATTACTCGTGGAAATTACTCTGAGTTCAGCTTCAGTGCTTTCTTGATTCCAACCTCGTAAATGTTTTACCCCTTGGAAACTTTGCCCATGAAACATTCCTGTTGTATACAATTCCTCATCTGACCAGCGAGAAGAATTAAGCTCCGACAGCGCCCCAACTAGAGAGGGTTGAGACGGAGGATAGTTAGCTGCTAAAATCACTCTTCCTTCAAATACCAGTTTAGGTTCTGACTCCGGATTATTTTCAAGCTGGAATAATTTGACATCAACCTGAGTAGAAACTGAGGAGCGGTCAGATTGCAACTTTGCCTCAATACCCAGGCGAACCTCCCCTCGGTCTAAGGTAATCCATTGATATCCCTGAACATCCTCAATTGCAGTCACAGTCAATTCACTGCCAGTTAAGTAGACCGCAGCCTCTGCGATAATTTCTAAACTGATTGTGAAAGGAATAATGGCTAAGGGGAACAATTCTGAGTTGTGAACCGAAAGTCGATCGCCCAGTGTATGGTCTTGGAGAAATAGATCGTAGGCTAAGTTAAATACCCGCTCGCTGTACAAGTATTGGTCAGTACACTCGACTACTTGACCGAGAAGTGGCCAAGGTGTGACTTTCTCCTCAGAGCGATCGCCAAATACCTCTGTAGCAATTCGATTTTGCTGCTCCAGAAAAGTCTGCAT
>JBARXI010000274.1:0-2684 GCA_049647275.1 Microcoleaceae cyanobacterium | reverse complement strand
GCAAAAAGTAGTAGTGGAAAAATTGAGTTAATTATTATTTCTGGAATCACAGAAGAAAAATTTTGAATTTGAGAGTTATAGAGAAGTATGCTACATTATGGCCAAATTTTAGTTACGGGAGTCAGGAATTCAAAGTGCCAAAATTAACATCATCCCATAAACTCTTGCTCTATAGCGCCTTAATCTTAATATCCGGCTGCGGAAACACCTTAAATATTTCCGATAACCCCACATCCACAAACAATCAGATTTCCAAATTAGAGACATTAACATTTGAAAAAAAGCCCATCAACAATAAAGGTGGATACTTCTATACCAATGGCAAATACGCTTTGGGTCCATTCACCCAGACAATGATTGAAAAATGCCTTGAGTGGGGAGGTGGAGGCAGTTGCAAGAGTAACCAATGGTCTGAAAAATTATTTCTTCAAGCTTACGGAAACGGGCGATGTCCGGAGGGAGCAAACCTCAACAAAATTATTGATTATTGCGTTGAGAATAATCAAGTCATGGGTCCATTTACTCCAGAATTGGTATCTTCTTGTATCAAAGCCAATGGCGGAAATAGCTGTCAGTTAAACCTTTGGAATGCTCGTTTCCTTTACAAACTGATGCAAGAGACAGAGATGGCAAGCAAAAGACCGCCCCAGTTTGTCATGTTAGCCTTTGACGGTTCGAGTTCTCTAGATGCTTGGAAAAAGTCGCGCAACTTTGCTAAGGAAATGGAGGAAAAAGGAATTAACGTTCGTTTTACCTATTTTGTCAGTGGGGTATATTTTGTCAGCAATGACAAGCGGAAACTTTACAACCCTCCCGGTGGCAAAGGAAAAGGTCGTTCAGATATTGGTTGGGGTGGTAAAGCGGAGGATATTGGTCTGCGACTCGAACAAGTTAACCTCGCTTATGAAGAAGGTCACGAGATCGGGTCTCATGCAGTCGGTCATTTTAATGGCAGCAAATGGAGCGAGAAAGACTGGGGTAAGGAGTTTGAGTATTTCGATAAGTTTCTGTTTGAGGCTCATAAAATCAACGAGCTGCCAGGCTCCTTAGTATTCGATCGCGATGCTATTGAAGGTTTTCGCGCTCCGTTATTAGGCAGAAGTCCGGGTTTGTATAAGACTCTGGCAAAAAATGGTTTTCGTTACGACACTAGTAAGGTAGGACTGTCTAACTATTGGCCGCGCCAAGAAAATGGTATTTGGAATTTCCCACTAGCTAGTTTGAATAATTCTAGTGGGAAAAGTGTGTTGTCGATGGATTACAATTTTTATTATCTGCATTCTAGAGCAAAGCCTAATCCTCGCAATGCGAAACGTTATGAGGAGGATACTTTTAAGACTTATATGAGGTATTTTGATAATAACTACAATGGCAACCGCGCTCCTATACATATCGGTCATCATTTTTCAGCTTGGAATGGTGGCGCGTACTGGAATGCCATGTTTCGGTTTGCTGAGTCTGTCTGCGGTTTACCTGAAGTTCGGTGCGTGACTTATAGTGAATTAGCAGATTTTATGGATTTGTTGAGTGATGAGCAAATTACTGCCTATCAACAGGGTAATTTTCCTGGGGCAACTCAAAATTCAAAAGTCATCCCTGACTGAGTTTGAGCATTTATAAATGTCCTAACCTATTGCAGCACGCTACAACTCAACTGCCAAAAATGTTTCTACCATTCCTCAGAAAACAAAGGGAGGAGGCAGAAACTTTGGTTTTTTTAAGGCTGATTCTAGTTTGTTTGGGCGATAATTTAAGAGGGCGACCGCTTTTTTCTTGCGGGAGAGAGATCGCCTCCCTTACTCTTTTTTGTCAAAATTTCTGGTTTTTGATGATATTAATTTGATTAACTATAGACGAGGTACTAAAACAATGGACGAACAGCGTGAACCCCAGGGAGTATCAGAAACTTCTACCTCAACCAATTTCTCATCCCAAGACTATCGGCAATTCTTGATTAAGGTATTGCAGACAACCCTCGAAACCGATGACAACCCGCAAGTCATTTATTCCCTGCTGCAAGAGAATCTAGACAAACTCAATAACAAGTTTATCCTCTTCTTGCAAAAGTGGGCAGAGGCCACATTCTCAGAGGTGGAATCATCAACAGCAGAAAGGATCGCGATGTATATCGGCAACTTCAGTAACCTCATCCGGGAGTTTCCTCTCGGTAACAAAGCGACGAATATGGAAATTAGCATCGCTGGTTACAAAACACTACTAATTGTCTTTAGCCGCCACACTCACTCGGAAATTTGGGCACAAATTCAGAACAATTTTGGGAATGCCTACTGGGAGCGGATATCCGGCGAGAGGGCAGAAAATCTGGAGATGGCGATTGCTGCCTATCAAAATGCTCTGGAGGTTTACACGAAAGAAACTTTCCCCAGCCAATGGGCAATGACTCAGAATAATTTGGGTGCTGCTTACAGCGACAGGATATTGGGCGAGAGGGCAGAAAATCTGGAGATGGCGATTGCTGCCTACAAAATGGCGTTGCAATTTCGCACTCGTGAAGCAGGCCTCATCCAATGGGCAACGACTCAGAACAATTTGGGTGTTGCCTACTGGAAAAGGATATCGGGCAAGAGGGCAGAAAATCTGGAGATGGCGATCGCCTCTTACAAAAAAGCGCTGCAAGTTTACACCCCAGAAGCATTTCCCATCGATTGGGCAATGGCTCAAAA
>JBARXI010000273.1:0-6590 GCA_049647275.1 Microcoleaceae cyanobacterium | reverse complement strand
TAACTCAGTTGTAAAATTATTAGATGACTGGATAGTTATTCCAGCAGCTAATACAAGTTTACTGACTGGAGCATTACTTTGCTGGTTAACAGTTTGGGGATTTTTAAAATTTTATTGGGTGATTACTAAGTGGATTCTTACCAGCACATTGATTATATTTGGTACTTTTTGGTTAGGGCCTTGGACGAATGCTATGACTGCAATTTCTGATAGTGAAAGATTTCAAGCATTAAGTAATCCTCTATTTATGTTTGATACAAAAGGAATAATTATTGGCGGATCAATTCAAATTTTGAGTATAATTTTCATATTTATTATTTCATTTTTGAAGCCTTGGGGAAGACGAGATATTAAACCCAAAGAAAAACCAAAGGCTTCAGCCACATAACCTACATAAATTAACTCTCACCATTCCAAGAAATAGCATTAGTTGGGGGCAATCCCCAGCTATTATTACTTATGGAAGTTTCCTCATCCAAAGTATTAACAATTTTCTGATAAATTTCCTCCGCTTGTTCAGGAGAATTGCCAATACTTGTTAAGCCTAATTTACCAAATTCTGATAAACAACCCATCATATGAAATACCGTTCCAGTCTCTGTGCAACTATCAAAATGTAACTGATTAAAAGCAATAATATCCATCAAATCATTAGGCAATAAACCCCCATAACGACTTTTTTGTAAATTATCAGTAGCCTTGTAAAATTTTGCCCGCCCTTGCTGACTATAAAATAAACCGGTAGAGCGGTCATAACGCCCATTTGTTAATGACTTTAATGTCATAAATGGATGAGTTGTACCACCGCGACGCAGGTTAATTTCAATGGCAGATAAATCCCATTTTGGAGCAGCATTTTCACCCCGATATACAGCAATAAAATCTACCCCAAACAAATCTAAAGCACCTTTTTCAGCTAAATTTTTTCCCACCTTCATACCCAACTCTTGTAACTGTAATCGATAAGCTTCATCGGCCGGGAAGCGACAACCAAGAAAAATTTGCCCATCGGGGCCGCCTAAAATTTGGTCGTGGGTAGAAATGATTTCAACTTCACCGTTGGGGCTAATCCAACCTTGAACACTTGGCGATCGCTTTACCTCTCCTTCTATAAATGCTTCGGCGATCGCTCCCAACTCAGGAATGCGCTGACTAAAGTTATCCCAAGTTTCATCGTCAGATTGAAAGCGAAGTGAAGTAAAACCATTAAGTATTGCCTCAACTGTGTCACTTTTCTCCACTTCCTGGAATGGGTGTAAGTCTAAAAGGGCGTTACCTTCCCCAGAAAAACCCTCATTTAGCTTAATCACCATCCGTTGCAGGTGTGATTGCCTCTCCCATAACTGCGCAGCAGCCAATGCCAAATCATCAACATTCCAAACCAACTCACTACCATCGGGATGAGGAATATCGCACTCAGCAAATACTTGGCGACTCCCACTTTTTGTACCCCAACAATTCAAATCTGGGTCTGCTGCTAACAAAGGAATGCTCAACCGCAAAGATAACTCTCGTTCTAGTGGTGTAGAATTATAACAAATCATATAGGATTTGTCCCGGCGCAATGCGTGGCGAATCCTTTCTATGAGCCGTGGACGTTCTAAAATTTTCTCAGTCAGGGGTCTGGCAGAAGCATCGTAGGTGGCAAACAGGAGGAGACGCTCGCGGGCGTGGGAAAAGGGAATTCCGGGTAGCAGTTGTAGGTAGTAGTCAATGATGCTGGGATGTAGGGGTTCGGATGTGATGTAAATTAGTCGGGTTCGGGGGTTGCGCAGACGTATTAAGGAAAATAGATGTCGTTCTTCGTAGTTATGAGCGCCTTCTATTTTTCGCAATTCCCGTTGATCGAGTGTCACAGAGGGGATAACCAGAATATCACAATCACCCTGGTCAAATAAATCAAGATTTTCCCAGCCATCGCGCAAGCGACTTTGTAGCTCCCGAAATAGTAAAGCTCTTTCAGCATCAGCAGTATCTAATTTTGTCATTGTCTGTTATTTTTGCTTTTTTACTTTTGACTTAGGGAAGGGAGCTGGCAGAAATAAATTGCTAATCTTTTTTGCGATCGATTCAATATTTCTCCAGGAAATAGGTTCGTAAATGAGGAAATTATTTTTACCGAATAATTAAGGTAAAAAGCCTCTCTTTTGCTGCGCCACTGGCTGTCGCTAGACAAGCACCAAACAAGAAAATTTGGGGTTGTACATTATGGAATGATACTGCCAAAAGTTGGTGAGGAAAATGGTAGGAAAAAAGCAAGGCACGTTAATCATTCTGGCAAATCCCAAATCCCAAATCATTTGTCATTGTGCAACGCCTAAAATTTTTCCTTTTCGTCAATCCTATCCGTTTTAAGGAGAGATATAGTCATTTCAAATAAGAATGAAACACTTTTTTTGCTGAAACCCTTTCAAGGCAAGAAATACTCATCTGGGTCTAAACTGAAACGACTATAATTGTTAATCGTTAATTATTAATTATTAATTTTGGAAATCATTCCTTAGTATCAAGCCATTACCATTCCCCCATCGACATTAAACACTTGACCTGTGATATAATTTGCCGCAGTATCAGCAGTTAAAAACTTAATCATACCTGCTACTTCTTCTGGTTTACCATAACGACCTAAAGGAATAAATTTGAGAATTTCTTCACTATTTTTGAGGTCTTTAGTCATATCAGTAGCAATAAATCCTGGAGCAACAGCATTCACTGTAATATTTCTATTCGCAAGTTCTTTTGCTACAGTTTTAGTAAAGCCAATGACTCCGGCTTTTGCTGCACTATAATTAGCTTGACCAGGATTACCCATTTGCCCTGCTACGGAAGCAACATTAATAATACGCCCACTCTTTTGTTTGAGCATAATTTTGCTGACGGCGCGGGTGCACAGAAAAACTCCAGTCAAATTCAGGTCTATTACTGATTGCCAGTCTTCTGGTTTCATTCGCAAAAGTAGGGTATCGCGGGTAATACCAGCATTGTTAACTAAAATATCAATGCGATGCCACTTTTCCATCACTTCCTTGACGAGTGAATCAATATCTTCAGCTTTAGAAACATCTCCTTGTAGCGCCATCCCACTGCCACCAGCAGTAACTATTTCTGCTACTACTTCTACTGCAGCGCTACTAGAGTTGGCATAGTTAACTACTACATTCGCCCCTTCCATTGCTAATGCTAAGGCTGTTGCCCGGCCAATTCCTCTAGATGCACCTGTGACGATCGCTACTTGTCCTTTCAAACGTTGTAATGGTTGGGGTAATATTTCCATAATTAAATCCTTTTTTGGATATAAAGTTTAAACTAATTTATATTAGGGGATTATGGTTCGTTGCGTTAAGCTAATAGTACAGATAACTTCATCATTTTTTTGATCATGACAGTTAAAAAGATGTTCAATAGCTTTGATGAACTACTTACTAGTTCAGATTTGCCTGTTTTAGTGGATTTTTATGCTACTTGGTGTGGCCCTTGTCAGATGATGGCCCCAATTTTGGAACAGGTTAATCAACAGATGAAAGATAAACTGCGGATAGTTAAAATTGATACAGACAAATATCCTCAGTTAGCATCACGGTATCATATTCAAGCTTTGCCAACTTTGGTCTTGTTTAAAAATGGTCAGCCAGTAGAGCAGATTGAAGGTGTGAAGCAAACGCCTGAGTTACTTAAACACTTACAAACTATACTATAAATTTGATTAAATTTTATTGAAGAAACACAGATAATCTCGACTGAGAGGTTTAATATGTTTATTCTACTTTTGGCAATTTTTTTCTGTTGCTGACTAATGGCTAATTTTATATACTATAACTGAACAAAAATTTACCGAATAATTAAGGTAAAAAGCCTCTTCTTTTAAGAAGAAAAGCGGTCGGGGGATAGCGATCTTCGGAGCGGCTCTGCACTCTTCGGGTCTCCTTTCCCTCCGGGACACTACGTGTTAGCGTTTGCGCAGCATTCCGATAGGAAAGCTTTGCGAAGCGCAAACGCCATATCCAATCGACCAAGAGAAGTTAACAATTTTCTCATTGGTATCAATCTTCCTTCCTTTAAGGGAGAGGTAATTATCAATTATCAATTATCAATTATTGAAAAGATATCTATGTTTTGACACAGTTTATGGAGTTTACACACTCTATTTTTTCAATGGCAGAAAGCTCCAAAGGAAATCTTAACTTGATAGTTTTTTCGGGAAGATTAACTTTCTTTGTGAGTAAACATTGGAGCGGGTTAGTACCTAAAATTATGTTTATTATGCTCAGTCACTGATGGAGTATGTCTTTATTAGGATTATCTAAATTTTTAGGTGTTGCTGATTTAGGTATGAAAATCAATTGGTCAGATAAGTTTAAGAGTCAAAAAATCAGAGTCAAAATCATACCTATTTACAACTATAAGTTAGGAAAGAACTCCTTTCTATCTCCTGACTCGGTGACTCGGTGACTTCTGTAACTTCTGTAACTTCTGTAATATTATACATTTATTCAGTAACGCCAATTTTTACTAGGTGCTAAGATACTAGCTAAGTTAATCATAGATACTAGCTATCTATCGTTTTTAAGCGAGCATTAGCCATTATTAAATGGTAGAACAATGTTCACTATTTTATCTTTAATATTACTACTAATTAGATTGCCATCTATAATGATGTTTTAATGTTGGCAATCTCATAGCATTTCTCAAAATCTAAGAAATATGGCAATTTATCCCTGGAAGCAATTTAAACTGTCTGTACTGAATGCTAACCAGTGGTTCAAAAAAACTCCTGACAGAGCTCTTGATATGGCTTATAATGCTGCCTTAAAAATTAAGGCTATTGAAGAGGAACATTTTCAGGGCCAAAAAATTTCTAATGAATCACCTAATTATGGCAAGAATGTTAAAACTTATTTTAATGTAGAACTGAAACGACAGTTAAAAATTATTCAAACCAGATTAGCTGAATTTAATACAAGTAATTCAGTTGTAGGTATTTCTGAGCCACAAAAAACTACCAATATAGTCGATCAATTAAATACATATTCTGAACAAAAAAATCAAGATAAACTATCAATTATTTTAGAGAAACTCAAATTTATTGATGATATCGTTAGTCGATACAAAAAATCGGCTAAACCAAAAATTAAAGAATCGAATCCAATTGTAGATGTTACTAATTCTGCATCATCGGTAGCTTTAGTATCTCCTCAAGATAATATTAATAATTCTGAAAGGAATTTACCTTTCTCTAGTGCTCCATTAAATAAAAATACGGTTGAAGAATTCAAGGGTGATACTCCTGAAGTAAGTTTCTTGCCTCGTTCTTTGTTAAATACTTTAAAAAGAATCAAGAAGGAATTAGACCCGGAAGCAGAAGCAGAAGTAATTAAAAAGTTTAGAAAATCTAAAGTAAAAACTATTACTTCTATTAGATTCATTTTGCTATTAATTTTGGTTCCTTTGCTGATGCACCAGTTATCAAAAATAACTGTGGTGGGTTACTTGGTTGATAATTTTATTCACCCATCTGAGCAAGCAGAAGAAATTTTTATCAACCGTGACATGGCAGAAGAAGCTTTAATGGAGTTACATCAGTATCAGGAAGAAGTTCAGTTTAAAATGTATTTAGGTAGTGCATCAGAATTATTTCCAGAGTTATCTGAAGAAGGAAAAGAACTTACTGATTTTTCTCGATCAGAAAAGGAAGAATTAATTCAGCAGAAAGTCGAAGAAAAAGCCAAAGAGATAGCATTGGAATACAAATTTATTGGTAATAATGCTATTAAAAATATTTTTTGTGACTTAATCTCTTTGATGACTTTCGTCTTAATTATTGCTACTAATAAAAGAGATATTGAAATTTTAAAATCTTTTATGGATGATGTTATATATGGCCTCAGCGATAGTGCTAAGGCGTTTATAATTATTTTGTTAACAGATATGTTTGTAGGATTCCACTCACCTCATGGTTGGGAAGTGATTCTGGAAAATGTATCTAAGCATTTAGGACTTCCAGAAAGTCGAGATTTTAACTTCCTATTTATTGCAACTTTTCCTGTGATTTTGGATGCTGTTTTTAAGTATTGGATATTCCGTTATCTCAATCGTAGTTCACCTTCTGCGGTGGCAACTTATAAAAATATGAATGAATAGGGAACAGGGAGTAGGGAGTAGAGAAAAGAAAGTATACCCGAATAGTAAATTACTATTCATTTTACTTAACTATCTAGAGTTGAAGAAACAAAGAATATAAAATCTATATACGTCTTATACCAAGCGTGAAAAAAGAATGTTTAGAATAATTTGGGTCATTAAAAGATTTTTGGTAAAATGTCTCTTTAAACCCAGCCCTTAAGGGCTGGGTCTTAAAAATGGATATTAACTATAAGAAATGATATTTAAGCTACAAATTGCTGACTCCTGACTCCTATAAAAAGTCTAACTATTTGTAGTAAACATTGATAAAACTGGTATTAAGTAGGGTTTGCTGAAAAAAGTTTTTTGGTAAGGGAGGAGTCACCGAGTCACCGAGTAGGGGTAATTTCCTACGGAATGCTCCGCTTTCCATGAATTACCCCTACAGGAGGAACGGGAATTATAGAGGA
>JBARXI010000272.1:0-10425 GCA_049647275.1 Microcoleaceae cyanobacterium | reverse complement strand
GTAATCCCGTAAACCATAGCGTTTAGTCATGTTAGAGAAGCTCTGATTTTTTTTGATTCTGCACGCTTAACCATAAGCATACTATACTCTCAATGTCAAAATTTTAATTGATGACACGCCCTAGCTAAATCAACTTCAATTTTATTTTTGACCCCGACTTGCGCTATGATTAAAAATATACTTAACTAGTATATACAGTAAAATGTGAAAACTAGGTATTTATATCTGAAAGAATGCAAAAAAAAAGCAGGTAAGAAGTCCTGGTTAGCAATAATTTGTTGTCTTATCTTTTAGGCTGATTTGTTTGTCATAAATCAGTTTATTAAAAGTGTAGACAGTCGAATATCTGGCCAGCACATCCGACGGCGACCCTACCACAAGGCTTTCTATCTCAATTTTGCTTGTAGCAAGCAATAGGATAATTGGGTAAGTAAAAATATTCTTATAGGTGGTGGTTTTAACCGATTTAAGAAAACTTCTAAAACCCTTGTATTTTTAAACCGACGAGTCTTAGTTAGTAGAAAGTTATTAGACTTGTTGGTAATTAAGCGAAAAAAGGTGGCTAAAACCCCGGTCGGTTAAAGAATATAAGGTTTTGGCGCTTTGACAACTCAAAGGCTTACATAGTTAAGCTTTTAAGTGGTTTCTGTTTTTATTTACCAATAACTCTATTAATTTGTTAAAGATGGGATTATAGAGCCATGAAATTATTCGTTAACCCTGAAAAATTAGGAAGATTTGGATAAATTTCAATCTTACAGTAAGCGCCTATTGTAGCAGTTTTCCGGTAAATTTACCATACAGGAAAAATACAATCTGTCGGGCGGTAGAAGTAAGGTTTTTAATCTGTAATCTGCCTTTTTAAAAACTTCTATTAACTATAATTGCCAAAGATGCACTAGTTTTTTTTAAGTCAGGAACTTAATCAAATTAGCTAGTCTGAATGGTTCAAAAGAGGAATATTACCTGTGTTACTATCAGAAAAACCTATTTCAGTAACAAGCTTTATACTAAACATTACCTGCAAAGGGTTTTCACACGAACATTATAGACAGAAATAACAACAAAGCTATTTCCGTTTAATTACCAAATACTACGTTTTACTCCGATTTAACTTTATCTAATAAAATAATATAGACCAGGTGAATAATATCCGTACTGTTTCAGATACCAAGAGAGCGTTTTATAACTTTCATACCCGCCCCATTAATTCAATATATAACCGGGTAGTGGAAGAATTAATGGTGGAAATGCACCTGATTTCCGTTAATGCTAACTATAGCTATAACCCATTCTATGCCCTTGGTGTAGTTACAGCTTTTGACCGCTTTATGCAGGGATATTCTCCCGAAGAGGACAAAATTTCCATTTTTAATGCTCTGATTCAAGCACAAGAACAAGACCCAAATAAATACCGTGCTGAGGCTAAGGAATTAGAAGATTTAGCACGGCAAATTTCAGGTTCGGAGATACTTCAATGGATTTGTTTATCAGTAAATAAAGACAATGCTCAACATTGGCAAGATCAGTTAAGAGCTATTTCTAATGACCCCAAGTTTAGGTATAGTCGATTGTTTGCTATTGGTTTATTTACTTTATTGGAATTAGCAGATCCAGAACTAGTTAAGGAACAACAAAAGCGTTCGGAAGTCCTTAAAGAAATTGGCGGGTCTCTGGGTTTGCCAGAGGAAAAATTATTGAAAGACTTAGATTTGTATCGTAGTAACTTAGAAAGAATAGCCCAAGCACGTATTGCCATGGAAGATACTCTACAAGCGGCTAGAAAAAAACGAGAACAACGTAGTCTAGAGAAAGAAAAAATTACGACTTCTTCCAGCAACAATTCAGAAGAAAATAACTAGAAAAAATATTAAATTAATTTTTAATAATTCAATATTTGGGTATATTTGTTGTTGTTTTATTTTACTTAGTGTATGGTTGTTTGAATTGAAACAATAATTTGGTTGGTCTAAATATGTCATTGTTGCTATTGCTTAAAACTACCTACTGAGTTTCAGCGAAAAGACATATATTGTTGTCATATTAATTGTACGAACCGAACAAGAAAGCTGATTTTTATGTAAACATAAGTTTAAAACCAGAACTAACTGATTTTGGCGTTGCTGAATGAAGGTATGAATGGTTTGGCGACTAATTACACACCTAGTTGTACAAGAATTTTCAGTTTTTCAATATAATATTGATAATATTGGAATTCCTACATGGTTTCAGCAACACCCTGAGTTTTAATAAATTTAGACTGTAGTCACTTAAATTTTTCTAACAAAACAAATAAATAATGATTATGTGAGTAGAGAGTATGTTATTATCCATCTCTACTCAATTTTTTTACTTAACTTAATTTGTACAATTTATACTTGAAAATAATTACACCATTTAAGACGAAAAATACTTTCTAATTACCAATAAAGACTTTTTTCTGTGTAATTATTTGAATACTTATAACTAAGTTTATTCTCCAATCTCCATAAGACTATTGTTCAAACTCTGGAGCATAAGACTTGAGCAAATTACTCAGTTTTGAGGCAACATTTGGTGAGCTGCCAAAAGGAGTAGGATTAATCGGCTGTCGATTCAAGTTTTGAGCAATAGCTTCATTTACCTGTTCAGAAATCAAAGTTTGAAGCTCATCCTTAGCTTTAGACCTCTGAAATTGAGCACCTTCTTCCGTGGTAGCATATAAAGGAGGGAGTCTATTCAAAGCATAAGCTGCAATATCCCCAACATCTAGGGTTTGATCGCTCGTAGCCTCAATCTCTGCTACCCGCGCTATAGCCTCAGACAACACCAACTCTTCCATAACATTAATAAATTGTTTACGAGGTAAAACAACAACTTCCCCTGTCAGTAAAGCTCCCATGAGACGGTCGAGAGCCATATATTCCTCAATAGATAATTCAGAAGCTGTATTACAGATGCGTCCTACTTCTGCTTCCATAGAAGGCGTTAAATAGCCATCTTGTAAAGCTTGTTCAACAATTCTTTCTATACTCATAACTTTTATTTACACTTACTTAGCAAAATTTAAAAATAACTGCTCTGTCTTAATCTTTAATTAGGATAAGGTTATCGGTTAATCAAAGTCAAGAAAAACTATTACCTAATTATTCAAAGCATAACTGAAAACTATAAACAATTTGGCAGAAAAAAATTCTCTGTTTCCCACATTTTTTTGAGGTTTTGAGTTGTTGATGAGATAAACTTTATTCAACTCCTTCGTATCGCCAAGGAACTGGATCGACAGATTGACCATTAACATATAATCCCCAATGAAGATGAGGGCCTGTAGATGCTCCAGTAGATCCTACACCACCGATTAACTGACCAGCTTTAACAAAATCACCCTCCTTGACATCAACACGACTTAAATGAATAAAAATACTGGTTACTCCTTGGCCGTGGTCAATACCAACAGTATTACCATGAATTTCAAAACCCTGAGATTCTAATCCCACCAGAGCCACACGACCAGCAGCAGGAGCTACAACAGAGGCTCCATTGTAATCTGCATAATCTACCCCACGATGATAATAGTCTTCAGCAAATTCTCCGTTATAATATCGACGCACCCCATAAACTGTACTAACTGGACCCTGATTAGGACGGAGAAATGGTCCATTCCAAAATTTCTCAGGGGTTACTAGTTTTTTAAATTCTCCAACTCGATCAAATTCTAAGTCTGTTCCTTCTATAGAATTTTTGTCAGGGGAAAGCCAAATAGATTGAGTAGGAAAAGAGCGATTTTGCAGATTTACACTTAAATTCTGCACGCCTGTTTCAGTTGTAACTTGAAGTTGTCGTGGGCCTGGCGGATCTAAAGGAGTCGTTGGTAATAATGCCCTAAACTTATTTTGTCCAACTGAAAAAAAAGGATAGGTTTTCCCATCAATAGTAGCCGTGGGAGTTGAGCCACCACTAGATTGCTCAATCACAACTGATAAAGTATCTCCAAGTTGTGGGTTAGTAGGAGTTACTTGTATCGTTTGGGTGAAACCAGGGGTAGCTACTATAAATATTGCGGTAACAACAGCTAACATCAAACTACGGACAAACTGTTTAACTTTGATAGACCAAAACATCAGTTATTGTATTTAAGGTTTTTTTGAGTAATTAAAAACTAAACTTATATTTGCTTATATTTGCATCACCAAGTTACAAATATCCAGATATTTACCAAATAATCCACTACATTCATTTTCAAATAATTTTGAAAGTTATTCGATAGTTAAATTACGCAGATTAGTCGGCTTAACACTAAACAAATTAAATGTCAATAATTTCTAATTCTTTAGCCATAAAATATAACCTATAAAATGTGATTATAAGTAGGTAGGGACAAATAATTAGTAAAATGGAAACTGCTTTGAAATTAATGAAACAATTGAGATTGCTTCCATTACCGAATGCTCCACAAACTCTCCACTCCTTTCCAGTCGCTTCGGACATAGTTACCTTTAATTACGGCTACCTACTTAATATCTTGGAGTCAATATACCTTGACAATATTGTCATATTTGAAAAAATCCGTACAAGAAGACTTCAGGTTAATCATAGATTTAGTATTAGTTCTGGCAGTAGTAGCTGTATCTCTTCTCCAATCCAAGAAGATTTTAGGAGCAATACCACTATCCTCACCTCAATAGCAGTGGTACTCAAATGCTTGATGGAGCAAAACAACTCCTCAACATCACAAGGCCAAGTCATGTTAGGAATTGTAGTAGTCAAAAACTTAGTCTGGAAAATATTAGTCTAGGAAATAATTTTAGCCTTTTTACGTATTCTAAAATTCCCAATTTCTGATTAAGTTAAAATAAGGATGTGGAAATACCTGACTACTTGCACATAGCTAGCTATATAATCAAATACTTACTTTTGACTTCCCTAAATTAGTATTAGCTTTTTGGTTTGACATAAACAATAGCTTGGAGCCAAATTAGAATTGGTAAATCATACTGATCTGAAAGACAGATACAATTTTGGTCTTGCCAGGAAACTTTTCCCACATGGAGGTCGTTGGTAATTAGTTTTATTTCTACTTCTTTCTTCTCTTTGATATAAGTTTGAATCTGGCGAATACTGGGCAAACTGGTATTAAAATCAGACATAATTAGTTTCTTTATATTTTTTCTAAGTGCTGTTTGTTTAACAGCAAATTTTAACCATCACAATAGGAGCATTATCATGACAGTCTCATTCACTAAATATCATGGCCTGGGCAACGATTTTATTTTGATAGATAATCGCCACCAACCACAGCCCATAGTAACACCAGAGCAGGCAATAAAATTGTGCGATCGCAATTTTGGTATTGGTGCAGATGGTGTAATTTTTGCCCTTCCCGGAGAAAAGCAAGAAGATTATACCATGAGGATTTTCAATTCTGATGGTTCAGAGTCGGAAATGTGTGGTAATGGGATTAGGTGTTTAGCTAAGTTTATCGCAGAGATAGATAATGATAACAAGACTCAATATAAAATTTATACTGGTGCTGGTCTGCTAGCGGTCCAATTACAAGATAATGGCCAAGTAAAAGTTGATATGGGACTCCCTAAACTATTGGCTTCGGAAATCCCGACAACCCTAGGTAATGCTGATGGTAAAGTTATAAATGAACCTCTAGAAGTGGCGGGAAAATCTTGGTCTGTTACTTGTGTCAGCATGGGTAACCCCCACTGCATAACTTTTGTGGAAGATGTTACTGCCATACCTCTAGAAACATTAGGTCCTCAATTTGAGAATCACCCAGTATTTCCAGAACGTACTAATACAGAATTTATTCAAGTGATTCGCCCAGATTATTTGAAAATGCGGGTATGGGAAAGAGGTGCAGGTGCAACATTGGCTTGTGGAACAGGTGCTTGTGCATCAGTAGTAGCAGGGGTTTTAACTCAAAAGAGCGATCGCCAAGCTACAGTAGAATTACCTGGAGGTTGTTTGGAGATTGAGTGGTCAACTACAGAAGACCAGAAAATCTATATGACTGGGCCAGCAGAAAAAGTATTTACAGGAATCATTAATGAATCATTAATCAATTAATAAAAAAAATGACAGATTTTTTCAATACTTGAAGAATAACTTTTTGAATATTGAAAAATTAGTTTCAAACCTAAAAATTTACATTCTTCAAGAAGAGTAAAAAAGGTAGAAGCGACAGGGGAAATTCTTTAAATACATCGCTGACGCAGGTAGAAAAGTTTAGCGGTCTAGGGATTTGTTAATAACGCTGAGGCGTTTCATTTCGGCGATAACCAAAAACGCAGTTTTTATCTGTAGGTAGATACTTTTTTTTTGCTTTCCCGATCAGAATCTAAGTAGCCCGGCGTAATTAAATGTCGCTATGTCCGAAGCGACTGGAACGGAGTGGAAGGAAGCAATCTCAAGGGTTTTAACTGGTTTACATTTTGTTATATAGTAAGGTTTATTCGTGCCTACCTACTTACATTTGTCTAAACTATTTTTTTATTGGTAAAAACAATAAGTAGTATCTTAAAGATAAAACCTGCAATCTGTAACACTTATAATTTACCCAAGAATCCCCCTCCCTAAAGAGCGGGGAGTGTTAATTATGGGGTTTTATTAAGTTTGACTTTTAGATTGCTTTCCTTTCCTGCGGAATGCCGAGCAAACGCTCCCCTCGCAACGCGCGCTTTTGACTATCTTGAGTGCATCTTAAATTCTGAAGGGGTATTATAATTACACACTCGATGCATGAATTTTGACTTAACAATAGGGGTATATTGATGGGCGGAGGTATTTATTTAATCCATGACAACGACCAGCTTGTGGAAATGACTGAACAGGCTTATGAATCTGAAGACCAGCTACAAGAATTTCTGGAAACTTATCCTAATCTTTTAGCTGGAGATGATATAGACAGAGTTACCCCAAGACGATGGCTATTAATTTTACGGGAGTTAGCAATATCAACAGAAGAAGATATTACTGAGGAATGGGCACTCTCTCATTTATTTCTTGACCAAGAAGCAATTCCGACATTAGTCATCGTCAAACGTGCTCACAATACAGAGATTCGTCAAAATGTAGTTGGTCAAATGATTGATTATGCTGCTAATGCAGGAGTTTATTGGCCCATAGAATCAATTATTGCCCAGTTTGAAGTCAACTGCCGAGAAAATGGGCGCGACCCAGAACAAGTATTTGAAGAGTTTCTGGGTATAGATACTAATGAGGAAAAGTTTTGGCAGAAGGTTAAAACTAATCTACAAGCGGGTAAAGTTCGTTTAGTATTTGTGGCAGATGATATTCCGGCAGAACTACGACGGGTGGTAGAATTCCTGAATGGACAGATGGACCCTGTAGAGGTTTTAGCACTAGAAATTAAACAATATGTGAGTCAAGAGGGTCTAAAAACTTTAGTTCCTAGAGTTATCGGTCAAACAACAGAAGCACAACTGAAAAAATCAAGTACAACTCGTGAAAGAAGACGTTGGGATGAGGTATCTTTCTTTCGAGAGTTTAACACTAGATGGGGTGCTGATGAGGCAGTAATGGTAAGAAAAATTCATAGCTGGGCTAAAAATCAAGAACCTTTAGTGAAAATTCAGTGGGGTACGGGTGATATATATGGTGGCTTTGCCACAATGGTTAATCAACCTGGGAAAAAAAATATAGAATTGTTCAGTGTTGATATTTCAGGTCGTCTAGAAATTTACTCCAATAATTATAGCGATCAACCTCCATTTAATAATAATACTAAATGGTTAGAATTAAGAGCTAAGTTTAGTTCTATTGGTCTAGCTTTACCAGGAAATACGGAGGAATTCAGAGCGCCTAGTTTGCGTTTATCTACTTTGCAGGATGATTCAGCATTAGATCAAGTTATCAATATTTTTCATTGGGTTATTGAAGAAATTAGTCAAAGTAGATAAAGATAATTAAATGGTCAGTTAAAGGCAGGCTCATTTCATTCTAGATTTTGGCAATGAATTTATTTACTTTCAGGCAGCGAAAGATAAAATCCCTAAAACTTGAAATAACGTGGTTTCGTAAATACAGAAAATGGCACATTTTAGAATGAAATAGCCCTGAGTTAAAGGTGACTGAAATAAAAAACCAGTCACCAAAATTTGAGAGGTTATTGATTAAGTTAATGAAAAGGAAATTTCTATAAGGTTGTACAATTATATCAATTTAATTCAAGAATATTACAAATAATAAAAGTGATTTATAGACTTCCCTGTTGATATATATATTTTGAACGAACTAAGTAGATGGACAGGAATAAATATTATATGCTTTGTCATTGCGAGGGAGGAACGTTTGCTATTGCATTCCGCAAATGTCGTTCCGACTCACTTTGGAAATTTTATATTTAATTACACCTACCTACTTAAAAGTCTAAGAGATTGTTTGTGATCTTGAAACGAAAATAGCTGCAAGCACATAAAGAATCGATAATAAAAAGTACAAATATAAATATAGCAGTCCTATTTCAGCCCTTGTAAAAATATCTCACAAAAAGGCAACAGCTCCGTTCGGCAACAGAGTCTCAGATTTTTTATCTGTGTTTTGATATATGACAAATGATTTAGGATTGCTATGATAAGACAAAAAATATTCTAAATTCTGGCTCCTGACTTTTGAATCCTACGAATTTGTAGCCAACTTTCTTCCAATTGGTATTAGTATTCAAAAGATTTTTATTGAGTCAGGCAAGAAATAGACTCTCTTTTTAAAACAGGTATTAATAAAATTGACATTGACTGAGTTGGGAAAGTAAAAATTGTAGAAAGCAAAAAAGTTATCCAATAATTTTTTGATCTAAAACTAAACTTTTAAATCAGGTTTTTGTCAATTTTACAAAAACTATAAAAATATCTAAAATAACTAGCCACATTCTCAGAATTAGGTAGTAACATGACCCCAGAGAATAAGCAGTTAAATCAATCGGGAATTATCGCTAAATTTTTTAAATTTGACCAGCGACAAACTAATATTAGCAAAGAAATCATAGCAGGAATAACTACTTTTGTCACAATGGCATATATTTTAGTAGTAAATCCTGACATATTATCCAAAGCAATTTTTTTACAAAACTCCGGCGATTTATTTGGAGAATTGGTAGTTGCCACAGCAATATCTGCAGCATTTGCCACTCTAATTATGGGAATATATGCTAATTATCCATTTGCTCTTGCACCAGGTATGGGGCTAAATGCTTATTTTGCTTTTTCAGTAGTATTGAAGTTAGGAATTTCTTGGCAAGTGGCATTAGCTGCTGTCTTTATAGAAGGCTTAATTTTTATTGGTTTAACTACTAGCAAAATTCGCAGCAAGATAGTTAATGCTATTCCAGAATGTATTAAACAAGCTACAACAGTTGGCATAGGTTTATTTATTGCTTATATAGCTCTGACAAACACGAAAATAATTGTCACCGACCCTGCTACAACTACAACTTTAGGTAATCTAAATCAACCTGAAACATTAATAGCGATCGCGGGAATTTTCATCACTTCTGCATTTGTAGCGCGACGTATGACTGGGGCATTACTATGGGGAATATTAGCAACAGCATTACTAGGCTGGATATTAGGAATTGCACCTTGGCCTGAAGGAATTATCAGTTTACCTCAGTTACCAATACATTTATTTGGTCAAGCATTTATTGGTTTAGAAAGTATAATAAAAACGAATATTTGGGAATTAATTACTATCATTTTTGTTTTGATATTTGTCGATTTATTTGGTACTGTAGGTACTTTAACAGGATTAGGAATAAAAGCCGGTTATTTTAATCAAACAAGAGAATTATTAAACTTAAACAAGGCATTTATGGCAGATGCTATTGGCACGACATTTGGTGCAGTGATGGGTACATCCACAGTTACAACTTATATTGAATCAGCTTCCGGTGTTTCGGAGGGAGGGCGTAGTGGATTTACTGCAGTTGTTGTCGGGATTTTATTTATTTTATCTATATTTTTTATTCCTTTATTATCAGCAATTCCTAATTTTGCTACTGCTCCAGCATTATTAATTGTTGGGGTATTAATGATGGGTAGTGTTAGAAATATAAATTGGGGGGAGCCTGCTGAATCAATTTCGGCATTTTTAACAATTATAATTATGCCTTTAAGTTACTCAATTGCGGATGGATTAGCTATGGGTTTAATTACTTTTCCTCTACTCAAAACATTTCAAGGAAAATTCCATGAAACGAGTCTGACTATGTGGATATTAGCAGCTCTATTTATATTGAAATTTATAGTAGTTATTAATTGAGACTCCACGGGAAAAATCCCCTAATTCATTTTTTGAAGAAGGTGGTAGGTTTTAGGTGGTAGGTTTTAGGTAGTATTGATTGAAGAAGGTGCTAGGTTTTAGGTAGTATTTACAGCACAGTAGTGGTAGTTTTTCTCAGGTAAATATTAAGTTATTTAT
>JBARXI010000271.1:0-2897 GCA_049647275.1 Microcoleaceae cyanobacterium | reverse complement strand
TATCTTAATTTTTCTACTAATACCATTTTTTGTAGATTATGTCAATGATTATCGTGTAAATACTCTAAAATAGAGAAATGAAGGTGTAGTAGTGGACTGACACAGCTAAAATCGTGCAATAGATTTTAGGTTGGGTTTCTTACCTAAATCCCACACTAGCAAGGCTTTGTTGGGTTTCACGCTTCGTTCTTCTTAGGAAAGTTGTTCAACTTGGAGAACCCCAAGACTGGACTTTCAGGCTACCCAACCTAAATTTTTACGCGTGTCACTCCAGTAGGTGACTTTAGAGATGTTGAAAATAAATTATAGCTTATATTTATACCATATTTAAAATATTATGTCAAAATTTAAGTAGGTAGAATGGTGTAGAGCACTATCGCTGTCAGACCAAAGCTACTCATAGAATTTTTTAGCGGTATCGGCCCTGAAGATAGACTACGATCAATATTATATTAAGTCAAGGTATAAGTTAAAACTAGGTTTAAGCATTTGTCTGTAAATATATTGAGAAATTACCGAAGAAACATATTAGTTGGGTGTATTAATGACGACATTTCAAGCAGACTCCTCAAACTTTGCTGACTTGCTGCAAATGGTCAGAGATGGCTTTGAGATTAATTTGGCATCTGGAGAGTACAAAGGGCCATTTACTATAGATAAATCAATTACGATTCGTGGCAGCGGGCCAGAGACAATCATTTTTGCAGAAAATCAGCCAGCATTGACAATTACAGTTGCGGGAGTACGACTAGAAAATTTGGCAATAGAGCGAATAGTGGGAGGTAATACTGGGGAGGTTGCTATATTTGCTAAACCCAACACTACCCCAACCTTGAGTCAGGTGAGATTGACAGGAGTTGCTGAAAATGTTGAGTGGGAAGGAGCCAGTTGGGATATTCCGACAATTCTTGAGTTTGGGGAAGTTGAAACAAATCGACAGGTCGAACGTTTGTGGGAAATAGAATTGGGGTCAGCTTGCGAGGTTGTATCGGATGTGAGTTGGTTGCAGTTGCGGTCAAATTATCTATCGCCGGGATTACAAAATTTAGACGTTGTGCTGAATAGTGCAGATATTCCCGCTGGTACAAATTTATCTGGTTTGATTTTTCTTTTGGCAGCAGATGCTAGACGAGAGATGGAAATAATTTCTATTTCTGCCAAAATTATTGCTGCTCAGACAACCCACTCAGGAAGTATTTATCTTAATTCT
This sequence comes from Microcoleaceae cyanobacterium, assembly GCA_049647275.1. Taxonomy (GTDB): domain Bacteria; phylum Cyanobacteriota; class Cyanobacteriia; order Cyanobacteriales; family Microcoleaceae; genus JASJEE01. The sequence goes on along the minus strand of JBARXI010000271.1, from coordinate 1,687 downwards.
CTGGAGTCTGAGGAAACGGATAGTGAAATTAGCTCGGAAGATTGGGGTTATGATTTATGGCGAAAAGCTGCTGAGAATTTAATTCGGGATGTCGAGGGTAAAGCTGCCGTTGAGAAATATTCTGAATATGACATTCGCCCTCGCGCCTCAACATTAATCTCAGAAATATTGGGGAGCGAGTCAATATTATTTTATCTGCGTAATAAAGGAGAGGGGCAAAACCAAGGAGAGCAAAAGTTGGAATTGACAATAGCCACAGATAGAAATGATATTTCGCTACCCCCAATGCTGGAGGAGCGTAACAAAACCTTGAGCTTACTCGCGGTTGTCAGCGAAGATGGATACGGGGGATTGAAATTATTGTCGGCTCGTTTGCAGTCACAGGAGCAAGGGAGGGAGGATGGTTTTGCTCAAACCTACTACATTAGTTTACGGCCGGAGCGTCAGTGGAGACGGGGGGTGCCAGAATCAGCAGTGCAACGGATAAGGGAAATGCCAGTAGTGGGGGAGCGCGTGCCTACAGAAGAGCAACTTCGGGTTTGGAAAGCATTTTTAAATATAGAGGAAAATATTGCTAAGTCTCGACAATTTTGTGTGCCTTTTTACAATCATAATTATGGAGCAGCAACGCGAAAAATTACATTTGAAGTTGAATATAATAACGCAACTGTTGAGCCAACTTCGGGAAAGTTTCTGACAAATAATGACTTTTGGGAAAGAGCGAAAAAAGCCCGAAATGAAGAGATTAAACTATTGGAAATTGAACCGAATACTAACGGCGAGCAAGTTGAGTATTTATTGGGAAATGTAGAAGAGATTAATGAGCAGGGAAAAACGATTCGGGTGAGATTAGATTCTGAGTTAGTGGAAAAAATTAATCAGGGGAATTATCAGTTGCCAAAAAGAGGATTTTTATCTTTTGAAGCTGCCGGAGATTTAATTCAGATTAGGCGTAAGAGGAGAGCTTTAGATGATTTAAACAAAGGCAAAACCCAAAATCCTTATTTGGGAGAATTTTTCTTCGATGCGTCTAAAGCTAGAGACTCAAGAAAATATATCAAACTTGAGCGAGAAAAGTTGTTATTACCTACCGCTAATAATGAGCAAATTTCTGCAGTGGAAAAAGTATTAACAGCACCAGATTTAGTTTTAATTCAAGGCCCGCCAGGCACGGGTAAAACTACTGTTATTGCCGAAATTTGTTATCAAATTGCTTTGCGGGGAGGGAAAACTTTAATTGCTTCCCAAGCTAATTTGGCAGTGGATAATGCTTTGAGTAGATTAGTTCACAGTCCAGTTATTCGTGCTTTGAGAAAAGGGCGTGCAGAACGAGTTGAAGCGGAAGGTTTGCCTTTTTTGGAAGATAAAGTAATTGGTACTTGGCTAGAAAATACCGCAGATTATTGTGAAGGTAATTTGACAGGAAGGCTAAAGAATATTGAATTGTTTAATAAATTTCTGCCATCCTTAAAACGATTTGAACATTATATTAATCTGGAATTAGAAATAGCCAACCTTGAAAGAGTGAAAAAATTAGGGGTAAAGCCGAAGCAGTACAATGTTTTCTTGCAAGAGGTACAAGAAAAACGCAAATGGTGGCAAAAAATCTGGCAAAGAATACCTGAAAATATCAGACCTGCCGTGGCAGATTCAGAATTATTTAATATCGAATTTTTAGAGGGTATGA
>JBARXI010000270.1:0-43869 GCA_049647275.1 Microcoleaceae cyanobacterium | reverse complement strand
ATAGCAATCCTAAATGATTTGTGAAAAATTTAGATGTATTTATTTTGTCTTCTACCTACCACCTAATACCTAACACCTACCACCTACCACCACCAAAAATTTATAACTGAAATAGGATTGCTATATGTAGTCTATTAGAGCTAATGCAGTAGCATGACCTTAGCGCAGCTCCTCCGCAGAAGATAGGAAAGCTTTGGATCGGCAATCGCGTCACCATAATTTGATCGCTACATCTAAGTAGATGGACAGAAATAAATATAATATGCTTTGTCGTTCCTCCTCACTTTGGACATTTTACATTTAATTACACCTACCTACTTACAGCACTGCTAATTATTAATTGTTGAACCCTTTCCCTTATTCCCAGTTAAGGTGTTTCCTAAATTATCAAATATTTTTTTGCACAACCGAGATAGAATTGCTATAGCAATCCTAAATGATTTGTGAAAAATTTAGATGTATTTATTTGGTCTTCTACCTACCACCTAATACCTAAGACCTACCACCTACCACCACCAAAAATTTATAACTGAAATAGAATTGCTATACAAGTTATTGCTAACTATTAACAACTTGCAACTGTGAAGTTAAAAATCGATCCATCCAACTTTCTAAATAAGCCTGATTTGCAACTTGTTCATCAGGATTATTTGTATCTAAAGGATGAGGTGCTAATCCCAAAATTGCAGCAGTAGTTACACAGTACATTGACTTTTGAAAACTCTGACAAATTTTTACTCCTAAATTATCTCTACCTCGATTACTCTGTTGATAAACTCTTTCTAGATAATCTGGTAAAAAATGTCGCATATCTCGCATTAATAATGTGGGTGGAATTCCTGCTCCTCCAATAGGTAATGGATCGGCATATAATGCACCGTAGGCAAATCGACTTTGTTCGGCATCAATTTGTTGGGCTTGAGCGTTATATGAAACTGTTCCTAAAAATGGTGTACCCCGGAAAAAAACTGCTTCTACATAGGGAACTGCTGTATCAGCTAAAAATGTTAAACCAACAGATTCAGGAATTATTTCATAGCGTTTACCTTTAATATTAACTGCAAAGGTAATTGGCAAATTAGCTGCTGCTACTAACCCGGATAAAATATGGTCTACTACTTGAGGAATTGATGTAATTTTACACTGGTCATATTTATCAGATAGGGTCATAAACATATCACTCATCACTCGCCAAAATTGACCTAATCCACTATAATAAGCTTGTTGACGTACCTGTTCTGGTAAAAATTCTGGAAATAAACTATTTAGTGGCATTACGAGCAGGTTTCCTTGGATTTTATCATCTATTGCTGCTTTGGCTCGTTGTTGAAATTCTGCTGAATCTAAATATTTGTCTAGACCTCCTCCTCCATGCCATAACATTGTTCTCATGCAATATTCTGCATATTCATAATTAATCCGGTCGTGCCATAAAAACCTCAACAATTTACCTGGAGAAATTTTGCCATTGAAGTATTTAAAAAAGGGAAATAATTCTAAAAATTGATGTTCGGCAATATAAATAAGATTCTTAGAATAAGCATCTAATACAATGCCATAACTTTTCAAAATTCCGACAACTTCTAACACGTTTCCTGGAGTATCTTTGAGCAAAGCTTGCCCAGATTTTAAGCGATTAATATAAGCCGATAGTGGATGATTTGAAGATTTTAAAATGGTGTTTGTCATGGTAACTTTATTTTCCTAAAATTAATCTTTTTGACCTGTTTGATAAAACTCTATACAACTCTACCTGTACGCTCAGTTGCAACGCACCTTAAACCTAACTCTAGGCTTGATACAAGCAGAGAAGATAAAGAATTCTCAACTTTAGAATTCTGCCAAAATTTACCCTATTTAGAATTTTTAACTAGTGGAGGATGGCGGAAATAACTAACCAGTTAAAAAACGTTCAAAAGCTTGTACAATAACCTTTATTCCCTTCTGCCTTTTTGCACTAGTGCTGGTTGATGCGCGATCGCAGATTTGTTAACTACCCGTTGTAATAATGGTTGATTAGCGATCGTCGTATTTACATGAGTTTCTGTCCAACGCAGCATCCAGTTAGGTTGTATTCCCAAAATCACGATCAGAACTGCTAAAATAATTGGTGGTATTCTATCAGACCATTCGACTGAAGGTAAGTTTTCCACTGTTTCAGATAATCTGCCAAAAAATACACGGTTGGCTAACAGCAAGAAATAGGCTGATGTTAAACCTGTTCCGACCATACACAGAAGAGTGGGAACTGTAAACACATCAAAACTACCTCTAAATACTAAAAATTCGGAAATAAATCCGACCATCCCAGGAATGCCAGCACTAGCCATTACTCCTAAAATCATTAGGCTACCAATCATTGGTAAACCTTGTTCTGGGTTTAACAGACCGCGCAATATATTTATATCGCGAGTGCCAGTTTTTTTGTAAACTACTCCCACTAATAGAAATAGTAGGGCTGAAATTAAACCGTGGCCGATCATTTGGAATATTGTTCCTAAAATGCTGAGGGGAGTTGCTGCTGCACTGGCTAAAAGGATATAACCCATGTGACCAACGGAGCTATAAGCTACCATTTTTTTCATGTCTTTTTGAGCGATCGCGTTAAATGAACCGTAAAGCACGCTCACTACTGCCCATATTGCCAGCCAGTAAGATATATGTACCCAAGCTTCAGGGAACATATTTAATCCAAATCTCAGTAAACCATAAGTTCCGAGTTTCAGTAGCACCCCCGCTAACAGCACAGAAATAGGTGTGGATGCTTCAACGTGAGCATCTGGTAACCAAGTATGGAAGGGAACAAGAGGAATTTTGATGCCAAAGCCTATAACTATTGCTCCCAATAACAATAATTGAGTTTCTAATGGTAAATTATGGGCAACTGCCAGATCGTAAGCAAAATTTGAGGAGCCACTTAACCAAACTACTCCGAGAAAACCTGCTAGGATTAAAATTCCAGAAACTGCTGTGTAAATGAGAAATTTTGTGGATGCGTAACCTCGTCTTGGGCCGCCCCAAATTGCAATCAACAGGTATAGGGGAATTATTTCTAGTTCGTAGAAGAGGAAAAACAGTAGCAAGTTTTGAGCGATGAATGCACCGAATACGCTGACGGCTAATAACAAAACTAGGGAGTAATAAAAACGAGGTCTGTTGATTGATTTATCTGTGGCGTAGATGGCGATCGCAGTTAACAGAGCGTTTAATACTACTAATGGCAAAGACAAACCATCGATACCGAGGGAGTAGTTTAGGCCAAGGGAGTCTATCCAGGGCACTAAGATCGCGAACTGTTGATTTGGGTCTTGTGGATTGAACTGAGTCAACAGTACCAAAGACCAGATTAGACTGATGATGGCCACAATTAAGGCGATTTGACGGGCCAATTTCGGTGATAGGGTTCCTGGCCAGAAACCAATGATGGCAGCACCCAATAGTGGTATTATGATTAAGCCATTGAGCATTGATTTGTATTTTCCTTTGTTTACGATTTACAGATTGATTAAATAAAAATGACTTATTAGATTATTAGAATAGTACATTATGTCCAATGCTCTATTAAGATTCAATTTGGTGGTAGAGGTGAGAAGGATGTTGAATGAATCTTGGTAAGGGAGCGGAATTATGGGATTTTTTTTCGCTGTAGCTATAAATCTTCTGACTCTGTTTAATTTTTATGATATTGATTGGAAAATTGCGATAGAATTTCCGAATCAAAAATTTCGGCTATTTGATAATTTTTGCCACAAAAGTATCAGAATTAAACCGAATATGATAATCTAAAAGCGTCTATAAAATTATTCTTGTTATTCTTGATAAATAAGGGGGCGACACAGCTAAAGTTAGTTTTGTCCGATTTCTAATACCTCAGTTTGAACATTAATTTTGAACGTAAATTAAGGTAGATCGCAACTTTAATTATTTAGTTGTAAAAAGTTACTAAAAGTGATTTATATATTAAATTTTATTCCTGAGCCTATGCGTCGTTTATGGCAATTTGGACAAACCCTACTTGGTTTAGTTTTCCGCCATCCACTCACCGGAGTTAGTGTAGTCCCAATTTTACCAGATGGCCAGATAGTGTTAATTCGTCGTCGTGATAGTGGTCTTTGGGCATTACCAGCAGGAATGGTGGAATGGGGAGAAGATGTCCAAAGCAGTGCAGAACGAGAATTATTTGAAGAAACTGGACTGGAGTTGGTTAAAATTCGCCGATTAGTTGGAGTATATTCTGCACCAGAGCGAGATTCAAGATTTCATTCTATTAGTATCCTGGTTGAAGCTGATGTTAGGGGAAGTATGGATATTAAGGACACTTTGGAGATTAGTGATGTTCAAGCTTTTGAACCCAATTCACTGCCAACAGGTCTTAGTCATGATTATGACCGACAACTAAAAGATTATTTTAGTGGTTTGACAACCTTGGCTTAAAGATTTCTCCAAATTAATTATTAGGAATTACGCAGCAACTCTACCTGTAGGATACGTTGCAACGCACCGACAGTACTAGGGTACAATTAAAAATTTTGCGTAAGTCCTGATTATTTTAGTAACTTCATGTTTTAAGGTATGGAAAAACTTTTTTAAGGATAGCCATAACTTAAATTTGAATTTGGGCAAATTTGGGCAATATATCTATAAAAATTGCAAAATTGAATAAGAATGTACTTACTATCAAGTAATTCCCGTGTCAAGTTGTCTAGTGGGCTACTATTCTGGCGTGAAATTGGTAGTGGCCCCAATGTAGTATTTCTACATGGATCGTGGTACGACAGCAGTCAATGGCTACCAATTATGAATGGCTTAAGTGAAGATTATCATTGTTTTGCCATTGATTTACCTGGTTTTGGTGAGTCGGAATTTTCCTCCACTCACTATTCAATTAATCAGATGGTAGAGTCTTTAGCTGAATTTTTGGCTGCTTTGAAAATGGAAAAAGTATATTTGGTTGGTCACTCTTTAGGAGGTTGGGTAGCAGCAAGTTATGCTCTTAAATATTCCGATCGAGTTCTGGATTTAATTCTGTTATCTCCGGAAGGTGTTAATGTTAATTCTTTGAAAGCACGTTACCACTGTGCAGGTTTGCTAGCCCAAAGACCTTCTTTTTTATTTTGGGTATTACGATTAATTTATCCTTTTGCTAGGTTATTCCGACTTCACAAAAAAGTCAAGGAACTGGTACAACTGCGCAAAAAAATACTTCTTTCTAAAACTGGAACTAAAATTTTGTTTCAGCGTCGATGGGCAGAAGTTAAAGCTGAGTTATTGGCGGAGAATCTTGCTTTTCTGAAGATACCAATTTTAATTTTACAAGGTTACAAAGATACTGCTATGGCTTTATCTATGAGTCAATCCTATGCTGATTTTTTGCCTCTGACTAAACTCCATTTAATTAATTCTGGTGGAGATAATTTACCTGAAGAAATGCCGGATATGATTGTAGAAGAGATTTGCGCTTTTTTGGGCAGTGGAGATAATTTTTAGTGGCAGTTTATATTTTTATTTATACTCTAATTAGCTACTGAAGATAGTTTTTTTGATGGGTAGTTATGAATATATTCAATCATTTTTTGCCACAAATTTTTTCAGTTTTCATGGTTGGGTAAAAATTGCTGCTAATGTTACCAGCGCTCAGTGTTAAGTGAAGTTTAGGCTAAATTGTTTGGTCTTTAAATAATCTATAGCAGTCCTATTTCAGCCCTTGTAAAAATATCTCACAAAAAGGCAACAGAGTCTCAGATTTTTTATCTGTGTTTTGATTTATGACAAATGATTTAGGATTGCTATATCCAGAAGCAATAAAGACTACCGAACTCATAACCCTTGGGTAATATAAGGGGTGCGAATGTTCGAGATACTGTTGATTATTTGTCTGTTTTGGCTCCTTTGGTTTAGGACTACGTTATTCAAACTCTTGAAAAAGTCTTGCGATCGCACAATTAACCCATAGCACAGGCGGGCAGGATAATTAACTTAAAAGTTATTGCAATAGATGCAGAAATAGTTTTAGTCTAGTTAGCCCATGTCACTATTCTTTGGGAGGCAAGTTTCCGGCAAGCTTTAATTAGTCTAAACTCTAATTTCAAGTTAATTTAGATTTTGGGGATACTTTTGAAATTTGTTGGTAAGCATTTCCTGCGGAATGCTGCGCAAACAGCTATTAGCGGTCAGCGTTTCCTACCGAATGCTAGGCAAACAGTTTTTTGAATGAATATGGCTAAGGTTTTTGGATGTGTTTTACTCATACTTTTAACTCTCATTCAATCTCTTAATACTAATTCCTCTTCCAAAAGCAATGAGCGACCTAGCTAATAGCTAATAGCTGACGGCTGAATGCTTACATTTGTTGCTTTTAGGGACTATCCTCGTAACAAAATATCCCATTCCACTGAACTTAGGAGAGCAGAGAGTAGGGGGAGTCTAAAAATTGAATAGTTTATTTTTTGCTATTCCCTTAAGTCAGTATTAATTGTTCAATAAAACAGCAATTTTATCTCTAGTAAATCACTCATCATTTTGAAATGTATTTACCCATTGTTCGATTGTTGATTTTAAAAAATTAGCAAGTGGTTCTAAATAATTAGGTTTATGTTCTAGTAACCAATTGGTAATATCTAGAGAATGCTTTGTTTTTTTATACTGAACCTGATTATTAGATAGTTTAGAAAAAATTTCCTCAATCAGTTTGGCTCCGTTTATTTTAGATATCCAATCTTGAGTATTTGTTAATTCACATTTCTTCGGCAAGAAGCGTTTTTCACTCTTAGCTTCATCAATATAATTCTCTATGTCAATTAAAGCTATTTCTAGGGATGAATCTTCTTGCTTTAGTATCTCAAAAATTGCTTGAGGATGCAGTAAATAATTCTCATAAGTACAACGAGGTAAAAATTCTACTTTACCTTTACCTCGTCTACTAATATCTTGCTTATCTTTTTCGGATCTATTTTCATCATCTAGTATAAACCCAATGGCTGGAGGTAATAAGCTATTTGCGCCACTTAGCTTATCGTAAATATCAAAAATAATATGGGCGCGTTTTCCTTCTAAATCTCCAGTATTTTTTACTGCCATAATTTGCATTCCTCTGATTAGATGAGAGCCAAACTTTTGTAAAATTAATGGAAAACACATTTCTTCAGTTGGACCCTCTACCCATAAAATTGCATCTGCACCGAATACATCAGATAGACTTACTCCTAATTCTTTTAAGAGGGAACGTAGTTGTATTGTTTCTTTTGAGTCGATAATTTTAGTTTTAGTTTCACCATCAGAATAAGATAATTGCAAAATTGTTTGAGGGTTAGCTGCGGAAATAACTGTGGGTGAATGAGTAGCGATGAAATATTGGTGGTGAGAAAATTCTTTGAAAATATCAATTAATTTCCTAATTAAGTTTGGATGAAGAAATGATTGAGGTTCGTCAATAATAATAATTTTTGGTTCTGAGGCTTTTATTACTACATAAAGTATTGCTAAAATTTGACTAACTCCTGTTCCACAGTCTGCTAATTTTAATGCTAATTCTTCTTTATCTTGTTCCAACGCTTCTGGAGACCAAACTAAAACTTCTAAGTAATCTTTATCAGAGTAAAAATCTTTCTCTTGAATACGAGCAGAAACTTCTTTGATTTCTGGAAACATAATATTGACATACTTATTGAATTTTTCGTACATCTTTCTTCTTCCTGGTAACTGGAGTTTATTAATAACTTCTGCTAAATTATTAGCACTAGGATTAAGTATCACACGATTCCCAGAACTACAACTACCAATATGAAAGCGTTCGGCATTAAATCTATATATTTGACCTTTTAATTCATCAAATATAACTTCAGGAAAATTTACTCTGTATTGTTCAAATTCTATAACCTTTTCCTTGAGTTTTAATTTTCCATTGTCGCTTGTTTCAATAACAAATACTTTTTTTGCTCTACGAATACCCCATGAATCACAAAATGGTTGAAATATATTTATATTTTCAGGAAAATCAGAGATAACTATACTCGGTTCATCATTATAATTGGATACATTCACTTCTACATCTTTAGACTCATCAAACCATTCTTGAAAAAGACTCAAGGCATTTTTATCCTTGATATAAATTTCTCCGTTATCTATCAATGTAGAAATTTCTGATTTTTTCAACACGAAAGTAATATTAGCAGTTGACTCATCCAGAGAATTTGAGTTAGGAATATCTCTAAGTCTAATATTCCTATAAGGATTATCTTTAAAGTCTAATGCTAGAGTTTCCAATAGTGCTGTTTTACCAGAATTATTTGTACCTACGATAATATTGATACCTGGTTGAAACTTTAGTAAACCAGAATCTAGAAACGATTTATAGTTAAGTATTTGAAACTTAGAAATATACATACTATTATGATTAAAATCTCAAACAAAAAAATGTAATAAAGTTCTCTGTGACAATCCTCTCATTATACTAAAATTAATCTATTTTGTGTCACATTAATTTGAAACAATAGCTTTATCGCAAACAAAAGCTCTCTTTATTCAGTTCATAGTTGTAATTATAGACAGTAAAATCTACATTTTCAGGTTCATCAAACTATTGCTGAAAAATACTTAAGGCATTTTCATCCTCAATATAAATTTATCGGCTATCTATCAATGTAGAAAATTCTGACTTTTTCAACACGAAAGTAATATTCGTAGTTAACTTATCCAGAGAATTTGAATTAGGAATATCTCTAAGTCGAATATTCCGATCAGGATTATTTTCAAAGTCTAATGCTCAAGCTTCAAATAGTTGTGCTTTCCCAGAATTATTTGTTCCTACATTAATATTTATATCTGGTTGAAACTCAAGCCGACCAGAATCTCGAAACGAATTGTAGTTAAGTATTTTTAATTGGGAAATATACATAATATTTTGAGGAAAATCTCAAGCAACAAAGTACGATAAAGTTTTCTCTCCTTGGATAAATACTCATAATATTATAATTAGTCTATTTGGTCTCACATTAATTAAAAATTCTAGTTTGTGTTTGCTAGAGAAACTATCTTTATTCAGTTCATAATTGCAATTAGAGAGAGTAACTTCTACATCTTTAGGTTCATCAAACCATTGTTGAAAAATACTCAAGGCATTTTCATCCTCAATACAAATTTATCTGCTATCTATCAATGTAGAAAATCCTGACTTTTTCAACACGAAAGTAATATTCGTAGTTAACTTCTCCAGAGAATTTGAATTAGGAATATCTCTAAGTCTAATATTCCGATAAGGATTATCTTAAAAGTTTAATGCTCAAGCTTCAAATAGTTGTGTTTTCCCTGAAATATTTGTTCCTACATTAATATTTATATGTGGTTGAAACTCAAGCGAATCAAAACCTCGAAACGATTTATAGTTAAGTATTTGAAATTTGGAAATGTACATACTATTATGATTAAAATCTCAAGCAAAAAAGTGCAATAAAGTTCTCTGTGACAATATAAAAACTCATGATACTAAAATTCATCTATTTTGTCTCACATTAATTAAAAATTCTAGTCTTTCTTTGCCAGAGAAACTCTCTTTATTCAGTTCATAATTGTAATTAGAGAGAGTAACTTATACATCTTTAGGTTCATCAAACCATTGTTGAAAAATACTCAATGCATTTTCATCCTCAATATAAATTTATCGGCTATCTATCAATGTAGAAAATTCCGAGTTTTTCAACACGAAAGTAATATTCGTAGTTAACTTATCCAGAGAATTTGAATTAGGAATATCTCTAAGTCTAATATTCCGATAAGGATTATCTTCAACGTCTAGTGCTAGAACTTAAAATAGTTGTGTTTTACCAGAATTATTTGTTCCTACATTAATATTTATATCTGGTTGAAACTCTAGCGGCTAGGAATCTCCAAACGAATTGTAGTTAAGTATTTTCAATTGGGAAATATACATAATATTTTGAGAAAAATCTCAAGCAACAAAGTAAGATAAAGTTCTCTCAGCTCCGACAAATACTCATAATATTACAACTAATCTATTTTGTGTCGCATAAATTGAAAATTCTAGTTTTTATGGCAAATAAAAAATATCTCCAAAACTCAAAAAAAATTTCAGCCATACTTTTTTCTCCTTCCTCAGACTAGAAATCACAAAACTTGAGGGTTACAATTTAAACAAAACTGGCAAAATCAGGCGATAGTAACAAAACCCTATGGCCATCAATCCGGCAACCACAACATTTCTTAAATCTCTATTCCCCCATATCAAAGTGAGCAAATATATCCCTCTACGAGCTATTTTAGTAGTACCGTTTGTCGTTCAGATTTTTGGGGCTGTAGGTTTAACAGGATGGCTGTCTTTACGTAATGGCCAGCAAGCAGTTAATGAAGTGACAACTCAATTAAGAAATGAAGTTAGCACTAGGATTCAGGAAAGACTAAAAGATTATTTAGAAGCACCTCGCGTCATTGCTCAAATTAATTGGGATGCTATTAATTTAGGTCATTTGAATATTCAGGATACAGCTAGTTTAACTCAGCAATTTTGGCGACAAAGATTTTTGTTTGATTCGGTTAATATTTCTGCTATTTATTTTGGTAGTGCCCAGGGAGAATTTATTGGTTTAGGATTTCAAAATAATAATCAATGGCAAATTGGTAGAGCTGGTAAATCTACAAAAGGAAAATTTCATAGTCTAGCGATTGATAATCAGGGAAACCCTCAAGAAATATTAGAAATTGGCAAAGATTATGACCCTAGAATTAGACCTTGGTATAAAAATGCGGTAGAGGCAAAAAAACCAACCTGGAGTGATATTTATGCTGACTTTAAAGAGCTAAGACTTAAAGTTACTTTGGTTCAACCTGTTTATCAAGATAATAATCAGTTAATCGGAGTAGTTGGGGTTGATTTTGTTTTGTCTCACGTTAGAGAATTTCTCCAAAGTTTGAAAATTGGTAAATCAGGACAAACTTTTATTATCGAACGTTCCGGGTTTTTAGTTGCTTCCTCTACTTCGCAAAAACCATTTAGTTTGAAAGATGAACAAGTCACAAGAATCAAAGCTGAAAATGTAGATAATCTCCTAATTAGTAAAACAGCAAATTATGTCAGAAAATATTTCGGTGACTTTAGCAAAATCAACCAGTCTCAACAATTGGAATTTATACTAAATGGGAAACGACAATTTTTGCAAGTAGTACCTTTTTCTGATGGCGAAAATTTAGACTGGTTAATTTTAGTTGTAGTTCCAGAAGAAGATTTTATGGATCAAATTAATGTTAATACTCATACTACAATTAGACTGTGTTTAATCGCTTTATTTGTGGCAACAATAATAGGAATTTTAACCTCTCGTTGGATTACTTATCCTGTTATGTGTTTAAGTGCTGCTAGTAGAGAAATTGCTAGCGGAAAATTCGATCTAAAAGTCAAAATTAAAGCTGTAAATGAATTAGAAGTATTAGCAGAATCTTTTAATTTAATGGCGCAACAATTACAACAATCATTTGCGAATTTGGAAAAAACAAATGCTGAGTTAGAGCAACGAGTAGAAGAAAGAACGGCCGCACTGCGTCAGTCAGAAGAAAAATTTGCTTTAGCTTTTCAGGCAAGTCCAGATATAATTACTATTAGTAATCTTGCAGATAGTAAGTTAATTGAAGTTAATAATAGTTTTATTGAAATTACAGGTTATACCCGTGAAGAAGTAATTGGTAAAACAGGATTGGAACTAAATTTATGGATAAATATTGAAGAGCGAGTTAGTATTTATAAAATATTGGAAACTCAGGGCAGAGTTCGTCATCAAGAAGTTAAGTTTAAGCTAAATTCAGGAGAAATTAGAGTTGGCTTATTATCAGGAGAAGTTATTTTCCTTGATGGGCAACTTTGCTTACTTTCGATAGTTAACGATATTACTGAACGCAAACAAGCAGCAGAAGCAGTGCAAAAAGCTGAAGCAAAATATCGTAGTATCTTTGAAAATTCTATTGAGGGTATTTTTCAAACCACTCCTGATGGTTATTTTTTAAGTGCTAATCCAGCTTTAGCACAAATGTACGGTTACTCTAGTTGTGAGCAACTTATTGCTAGTATTAGGAATATTAAAAAACAAATATATGTTGACCCTAACCGCAGGCAAGAATTTATTGATGCTATTAACAAAAATGGCGAAGTATCAAATTTTGAATCTCAGATTTATCGTTATGATGGTAGTATTATTTGGATGTCTGAAAAAGCTCGTGCTGTGCGCGACTCTAATGGAGAATTACTTTACTATGAAGGTACGGTGGAAGATATTACCCTCCGTAAACAAACAGAAGCAGCATTACACGCTGAACAAGAAAAGTCTGAGCGTTTGCTAATGAATATTTTGCCACAACCAATTGCATTTCGACTCAAACAAGATACCAGTGCAATAGCTGATTATTTTGAAGAAGCAACTATTTTGTTTTCTGATATTGTCGGTTTTACTCCTATTGCTGCTCGGGTTTCTCCAATAGAATTAGTTAACTTACTCAATCAAATCTTTTCCAAATTTGACTATTTGGCTGAACTTTATCGTTTAGAAAAAATTAAGACTATTGGTGATGCTTATATGGTAGCAGGTGGATTACCAATACCTCAAGAAAATCATGCAGAAGCGATCGCTAATATGGCATTAGATATGCAGCAGGAAATTAATAAATTTTCAACAGATATTGGTAAGGAATTTAAAATTAGAATCGGTATCAATACTGGCCCAGTAGTGGCAGGTGTAATTGGTACAAAGAAGTTTATTTATGATTTGTGGGGAGATGCTGTTAATGTAGCTTCTAGAATGGAATCATCTGGAGAAGCTGGAAAAATTCAAGTTACAAGTCACACTTATAAATTATTAAAAGATAAATATATTTTTGAGAAAAGAGGGATGATTACAGTTAAGGGTAAGGGGAAAATGATTACTTATTGGTTGTTAGGAAGAAAGTTTTAGTGGCTTCATTAATATTATTTTAGGTGATAAGCTGCCAGCGCATTTAAAGCATATATCCAATTTTTGGGGGAGGCAACAGGCAACAGGCAACAGGCAACAAGGAATATATAATTCTTTATGATTTTTAGCTTACCCATTGGAAAAAAAATTGCTACAAATTACCAAATTATTAATCATTAATTGTTGAATATAAGTTAGGAGTTATGAATTAGGAGTCAGAAAATACAACCTCTAATACCATTTCACTTTAAAAATATCACAAAAGGGAGTGTTACATATTAATGGAATGCTAGCTGTAGATAATTAGGTGAGATTGCTACCTCACAAGAAGGCTTTCCTTACGGAATTCTATCGCAAACGCCTACGGGGGTCGGAATTTTCTACCCAAAATTGTTAACGGTTAAGTATCCCCCTCGCCTCGGACAACCTTTTTCCCTGTTCAAATGTGACAAGCATTTAGTCAAATGATATAACTTTAGCTTCTTTAAGTTTTCCTTATTCCTTGAACACTGATTCCAGCAAAATAATAGACTTTTCATTAACATTAATTAAATAGATTAAAAAAACCGATAAAACCTACTATGGAAAAATCATTTAAAGTATTTTCGCTTTTTTTTTACCCGATAAATCGAGCGACAACTCTAATATATCTCAAGATAAAGAACTATTTAAAACTTGATAAGGAAGTAGGCGTTGCTTTAGCTATTGCCCCTAATTTCATTCCGCGTGGATAGATACCATTTTCTTTTACTTGCTTAATTTCTGCCTCTGAAATCTTCAGTTTCAAATATCTAGCTATAGCTCGTACAATATCACCCTTATCAATTATCCCTGCCACTGCTCCTGCGGGCGAAAGTACAGTTATTTGATGTTGTTGATGAAATTCCATGCAGTTAATAACTTCTACTAAATTAGCTTTTTCCGATAAAGTCACAATCTGATTCAGAGGACACATAATCATTCTTAAAGTTTGAGTATCCCAATAACTCCTATCTATAAAACGAAGCGCATCAGCAGAAATTAAACCACGATAACGCCCCTCACTAGCAGCAAAATAAATTGAAAACTTAGAATCTTTTAAAACATATCGATCAGCAAACTGACTCAAAGTTAAACTTGTATCTACCACTCGAAAATTTCGTGTCATACTATCAGAAGCTTTGATATTAATTAAAGCTTCTTGCAAATCAGTAATACGGAGATAAACTTTGGCATTCCGCAGAGCAAAACCGCCAATAAAAACAATCCAAAGACCACCAAAATCTTTAGTCGCAAAAATTACTACTATTCCTAAAAATATTCCTAACCATCCAAAGTATTGACCAAACTTAGCTGCCCATCTTATCCCAATAAAACGACTACCAGTTATTTTCCAAACTGCTGCTTTTAATACTTGTCCGCCATCAAGAGGTAAGCCAGGAATCATATTAAAAATGGCTATAACTAAATTAATTTCTGCCACTCGATTAATTAATTCAGCAACCAAACTTGATGTTGGTAATAACAAGCTTGTTATACCCAAGATAAAAAATAAAACTAAACTTACTAGCGGACCTGCGATCGCCACTTGAAAAGCCTGTCCAGGAGTTTTAGATTCTTCATCTATCAAAGCGACCCCACCGAACAAAAATAGGGTGATAGAATTGACTTTAATTCCTTGAGATATAGCCACTAAGCTATGACCCAATTCATGCAACAGCACAGACCCAAAAAGTAGTAGAGCAATAACAAGTCCAGTACCCCAAGCAAAAATAGGTCCTTTATCTTGGTAATAGAGGCCATTTATATAAGTAGCCCAAAGCAAGATAATAAACCACGAAGAATCCAAGAATAGGGGAATGCCAAACAAACGTCCAATTCGCCAAGCTGCCTGCATCAAATTTTCCTTGATTTGTAGATTCTCAACTCGATCGGGGACAAGTCAACCTAAGTTTTACCAGTCCGTCTGAATTATCCTCCATATTAGCTTGGGGGTAGTTGTGTCCCAATATTAGCCCAAACTAAATTAGTAAGGACTTCATTTCCCCGGATTTTTTTCTCGCTTATCAGCAATTTCGAGTCTAGTCAACAGTTAAATTAGTTAAAAATAATTAATAAATCATTTTTACTTCTTGGACTTAAGCTACAAAACTAAAAATGGGGGAGTCTCTTAATCTCTCAAGAGAATACCCCCTATATTCATAACTAAAATCAGGTTATCTCTATAGCATACCAGTACTACCAAGTCCTAAAATCACTCCTGCTCCCAGAATATGGCCAAAACTAGCAGTAGCTAAAAGTTCCGGTATCCCAAAACCAGTAAAAATTGCTGGCAATGAAACAGGTAAATCCGGCCCTTGTCCACGATTTTTTTTGGAAATAGCATAGTAACCAATTACGATTGCCAATAAGTTGCAAACTATCATTATTATTGCGACCTTTGGCGACCACTTTGCAGAAAGAGCCTGAGATTGTACTGCCAAAATTAAGCTAGAGTAAATCAAATTCCGATCTCCTTTCCTAATCGATCATACGAGAATAAAAGCTCAAGTTTTAGGAATTAAAAACAAACGTTTTTTCAGACAATTACTAGAATCACCTACTTTTTTAACAAGTGAATTTGTCTGCCTTCATCAACTTATGTTTTGGAAATTATCAGAAAACTTTACCAATCAACTACATTTTGTTTTAATAATTAACAATTACTTTAAGTTTTGATACAAATATGCCAAGTTTAGCCAGTAGTAGGTATAATTGATGCGCGTAAAAATTTGTGGAATTACCAAACCAGAACAAGGAAAAGCGATCGCTGATATGGGAGCAACAGCCCTCGGATTTATTTGTGTTCCAGCATCTCCTCGCTATATTACTCCAGCAAAAATCAGAAATATTGTCGATAAACTACCAACAAATATTGATAAAATCGGAGTATTTGTTAACACTACAACTGAATTAATCTCAGAAATAGTTACCAATACTAAATTAAATGGCGTACAATTACATGGTGATGAATCTCCATATTTCTGTCATCAACTCCGTCACTTAATACCTAATGTAGAAATAATCAAAGCTTTGAGAATAAAATCTTCCGAAGACTTAATTAAAGCAAATATATATGCAAATTATGTTGACACTTTACTCCTAGATGCTTATCATCCCGATAAATTAGGTGGTACTGGTCAAACCTTAGATTGGCAAATCATCAAAGAATTTAACCCTAATATTCCTTGGTTATTAGCTGGTGGTTTAACTCCAGATAATGTCACAAAAGCAATTAAACAATTTTTATTTACTTCTGAAGAAAAAGTCAAACCTACTCATAAAAATTTTTGTGGTATAGACCTTTCCAGTGGTGTAGAAATTTCCCCAGGAAATAAAGACTTAGCAAAAGTAACAAGACTATTTAATAGTTTAACTAAACTAGAATTTTAGATACTATTGTTTTAGGGAATAGCAAAAAATCAATTATCCAATTCTTGGACTCCTCCTGTTCCGGTGTTCCTTCTTCCCCTAAGTTCAGTGCAATGAGATATTTTTTGACGAGTAAGTCCCTTAATCTTAACTAAATGCTGACGTTTCATCACTAGACTAAGATTGTTTTGATGAAAAGGAAACAAAATATTGTGATTTTCAGTCACAAGTAAACTGTAAGAATAAATATTTCCTAACTGGACATCTATGACAAATATCCATTGCAAAAGGCTAGGGAAAATTTAATAGATAAAGCTCAAGTAGATTTTTGTATTTTTTAGCACTTTTTCACCAAGAAAATTATCAGTAATGTAGGTTTATCCAAAATATGGCCAATATCTCAGGAGATAACAATGATAACCTTTTAATTGGCTCTCCAGAACCAGACCTCATGGAAGGCTTTGGGGGAAATGACACTATTTTTGGTGAGGCAGGAGATGATACTCAAGATGGTGCTGCAGGAGAAGATCAAATTCTCGGCGGTATTGGATCGGATTCCTTAATTGGCGGAGAGGACAATGATTTATTACAGGGAGAAGATGGCCGTGATTCATTATTAGGAGGTCTTGGAGACGATAGTATTGAAGGTGGTGAAGGTAATGACTTTTTGTTAGGAGAAGATGGTAATGATTCTTTATTTGGCCAGACTGGAGATGACTTAGTAATTGGTAATCAAGGAGTAGATTTAGTTACTGGTGGAGATGGTAACGACACATTAAGGGGTAGTCAAGGGGATGATAGTCTATTTGGAAATATTGATGACGATTTAATATTTGGCGATACAGGTAATGATTTTGGTAGTGGTAGTATCGGCAATGATTCCCTTTTTGGTGGTGAAGGTAATGACTGTTTAGATGGAGGTAGTGGAGATGATACTATCTTCGGAGAAGGAGGTGATGATACTCTAATTGGTGATATTGGTAGCGATTTTTTAAATGGAAATAGAGGTAACGATAGAGTTTTTGGTGGAGATAATTTAGATAGTCTTCGAGGTGGTAAAGGAGATGATTCTATCTTCGGAGAAGGAGATAATGATTTTCTATTTGGTGACTCAAATAATGATGTAGTTATTGGTGGTATTGGTGACGATACATTATTTGGAGGTAAAGATGATGATACAGTTCAAGGTGGCGATGGTAACGACTCCTTACTTGGAGATAGAGGCAATGATATATTATTTGGAGAGGCTGGAGAAGATACTTTAACGGGAGGAGAAGGCTCGGATATATTTGTCTTGCCTGGAGAATTAGGTAATATTGATGTTATTAATGACTTTAGTCCTTTGGAAGATTTCTTGGGTTTCGATAGTAACTTAACTTTTGATGATTTAACTTTTACCCAAGGAACAGGTTTAAATTTTAGAGATACATTGATTACAACTGACAGTGGTAGATTATTAGCTGTATTAGTAAATGTACCAGCTTCAGTAATTTCAGCAGAAGATTTTGTAGATATTTAATCAACCTCTACCCACATCGATCACTACTCCTACTGAAACTAATACTAATGAAATTAATTCTATCTAAGTTTGCACTCTTGGAACCCACGATAATTTAATTTAGTAGCTGAGATGAATTATAACAGATATTAATTGAACGACATTGAATCTTTTAGGTCGAATCAGGTTGATTAGTTATTATTTTAGTGATTATTTAGTTAATCTGCACAGCATTCTCAATGCTTTCTTTATTCTTGTTCCCCTGCTCCCTGCTCCCCTACTATCTAAATTATTAAGTGTATAACCTGACATGATATTATTTTAGGGCGTTTTATTTACCGAATAATTAAGGTTTAAAGCCTCTCCTTTAAAGGGGGAAAGCGGTCGCGCTAGCTACGCAACATTCCAAGCTCCGCATGACAAATGGAAAAAGCGGAGCGAAAGAGTGCATTCAGAGGGTCTGCTTTCCCTCAGGGGGGACGCTACGCGTTTTGCTCCGCAACATGTAACATTTAAAGCGGAGCGAGAGCGAAGTGTAAAACGCTTTTGTCCAATCAACCAAGAAAAGAAAAAATTTTCCTTTTAGTCAATCCTCTTCTTTATCAAAGAGAGGTAATTATTAATTATTAATTGTTGAAATACCCCCGACACTAAATCAAAGATTATAGTGCGGGATTCCGACCGTTGATGACTCTACGGGAAAATTATTGATTGTCCCATCATAGCTGAAAGATTAACGGTGAGAGTTTCAAAGTTCTTCAGAAAACCAATTTTCCAAAATACAGCGTAACCTTGGGCGCGGAATATAAGGCCAACCTCCTTTGGCTTCAATATCTTTGAGTAGATTATATAGTGCTTGACGATTGTCAGGTAATGCTTCTTGAAATAAACCTTCTCTGAGTTGTTGATGTAAGCTTTCTAAAATTCGCAGCACAGCCAAAATTTCCATCGGATTACCCTGATGATTTTTGGCTAAGGCCATTACTGAATCTTCTAATGATTGCAAATCACAGTCTAAATTTGCTAACTTATTCTTTGTATTTATATCCATATTACCAGTCAATATCACAAAATATAGTATCAGTTCTAGCCTTTGTTAATACCAGATTTTTAATTAATTGTCCTGGTATGGGTACTGCAAAAATATATTTAATAGATTTAATATTTAGACATTAAGTTATATTTTTCTCTTATCCTATCTGTGAAGGAGGTAAACAAAATTAATTACACATTTTCCACGCACAGAAACCTTTTTACGGCAAGGGTTACAGGAAATTAGATTAGGTCATCAATTCTGTTTAGGTACTTACCTCCAGAAAAATCGAACATCAAAGTTGAGCAATCAATTTTCTATCAATCAGTTACATAAATATAGCAATCCTAAATCATTTGTAAAAAATTACAACATTACAACATAGATAAAAAATCTGAAACTATGTTGCCTTACGGATCTGTTGCCTTTTCCTTTCTGTGAGATATTTTTACACAACCACGCCGAGGACTGCTATATATATTAGCTCGATTATGGGCATATTTACTCATGTAAATTTTATTTTTTATTACCGATTTAAGAAAAAGTGACAAGCAATGTAAAATACTATGTTGGGCTAATACAACAATAAATCTGCTTTTAACAAATTCAAGTAATTCTCTGTGAATTACTACCCTCATTTATTTGAGGGGTGGTGATAAAAAACGGATGATTTAATGTAAATCTTATAGTTAGCAGAGTATTAAATATCTACTCTCAACTTAAGAAAGCCCAAAAACAAAAGTCAATAAAGGTATTCAATGGTTTTAGCAGGTGAAATGTCACCCCGACCATTGCCCTGACTTACCAATCAAATCTAACATCTAAAACCGGATTATTCATACTGCGTAAGCACCAAACGCAGTTGCATTGTTAAATATTAAATGTTGAATCTTGAGGTTGATAATGAGGTATCGTGCTTTAATTGCTGCAGTCTTAGCTGTGTGTTTAACTTTTCTGACAGCTTGTTCGGAAAGTCCTAATAGTGATAAACCACTTACTTACGACGACATAGTAAATACTGGCTTGGCTAATAGCTGTCCAGAGTTACCAGAAACAGCTCGGGGTTCCATAGCCCTCGATCCCGACGGCTCTTATATTCTGACAGACCTTTGCCTACAGCCTACAAAGTATTTTGTCAAGGAAGAACCCACTAATAAACGCCAAGAAGCAGAATTTGTTCCTGGAAAATCATTAACAAGGTATACTTCTAGCTTGGACCAGGTTACTGGCGATTTGAACTTTGATGAAAATAATGCTTTGACATTTGAAGAAAAATATGGTATTGACTTTCAAGCCATAACTGTACTCTTGCCTGGTGGTGAGGAAGTACCTTTTCTATTTACAGTAAAAGGACTTACTGCTAAGAGCCAACCAGGTCTTTCTGGCATTAATACTTCTACCGATTTTGAGGGAATATACGATGTTCCTTCTTACAGAGGTTCTAGTTTTCTCGATCCAAAAGGTCGTGGTGTTACTACAGGATATGATAATGCAGTAGCTTTACCATCTAGTGCAGATAATCAAGAATTTGCCAAAGCTAATGTTAAATTGGCAGATACTCGTATCAAGGCTGGCGAGATGTCACTTAAAATTTCTAAGGTAGACGGCCAAACAGGTGAAATTGCTGGTATTTTTGAGGCAATTCAACCTTCTGATACAGATTTAGGAGCCAAAGAGGCTGTAGAAGTAAAAGTTGGTGGTACTTTTTACGGTCGGGTAGAGTCTGCTTCCTAAAGTTGCTCAAAAGTTAAATCTGGGGCTAGAAACTGTTCACGGATGATTTAGTCTATTTATCAAAGTCATTTATACCCGCGCTCTTCTCTAAGGGAGCGTCGAGAGATAGCTAAAAATGTGCAACACCTGCCTCCCTCCGCACCTTGCGTTCCCTGTAGAAACCGCCAAGAACTTGCTGGTTTATCTGTGGAGCAAATTTAAGACCGAAAAAAGGTTCGGCCGATTAGGTTAAGTGAAGTGATATGTTAGCGCAGCTCCTCTGGAAGAGGAAACACCAAACCTAAATCGTGTTAGCCCAGCGGTACGTTGGCAAAATGTCAAATTTCAGACTCAAATGCACTGGAGGTACTTAAAAGTCCTCTAGTGTTATTTGTTTTAAAATGAAGACCAACAAATACATTAACTGATCTGAGTAAATATCTCATCAGAAGTCATGTTAATATTAAGAGACTAGTCATTTCAGTTATCAGTTATCAGTTATCAGTTAACAGTACCTCTAGCTGTTTGCGCAGCATTCCGTAGGAAAGCATTGGGATTGATATAAGGAATATACTCTTTTCTCTTGGTCGATTGGAGGCCAGCGAGGAGACCGTTCCCTCCGGGACGCTTTCCGATAGGAAAGCTTTGCGGTAGCAAACGTCATCCCACCCTCCGGGAAGCTCCGAAGATCGACCGCTTTTTCTCCCTGATCGAGGGGAGGCTTTAGACCACAATTTTTCGGTAATGTACCTCAGATATTCAAGTATTAGATGACCCAACTTATTTATTTTGTGGAAACTAAAAAATATCACCAAAACAACTATCAATAGTGGTATCTATCCTAACCTATATAGTATTAATGTCATACAAAAAAACGACTAAAAATAAATAGGGCTTGCTGAATAAATTAAAAGCTTTTATGAATCAATATTTTTAAGACTATTTAAGGCTTTTCGAGTCCCATAAAATAGTTTTTAACTCATTAAAATTCATGAATTAAGCGGGAGTTATATGGTAAATAATACAAATATTCATGCTTAGACTCTTACAACTGATAACTGTTAACGAAGTTCCTCCGATAGGAGGCCAACTGATAACTGATAACTGAAATGAACTTGCCTATTGCCTATCTACACTTCTATTAGTTTTTCAGTCAACCCTAAATAGGTTTTTTCATCCAACTGCGACTTGGCAGCTAGTAAAAGTAGAGCTAAAATACTTGTGCATTTTGTCTGACGCGGATGAAACTCAAACAATTCTAGTCTACTTAGCAACCTAGAAAAGATACTTCCTAGATTTATGAACTTATTCCTCTGAGAAAACTGAAATTCAGAACAAAGACAACAAAGAAGACTGGGAATTTATTTCTGCCAACTCCCTTAGCAGCAAGATAGACAAAAATTCCGATTATATCTTTTAGCTAAACAGTGAAAGTATCAAAAAATATTAAATAGTTACATACCTCACATAATCCGGTCGCCTAGTTATAGAACAACTAATAACTTCTATTAATAATAAATATTGTTCCATATCACAACTTATTATTGCTAAAGTCACAGCAATTATTGTATAAATCTATGAATATACTGTTTATATCGTCTACCATTAGTGGTTAGCTCTAAAAATCACAATATAGCTATGTCTACCACACTAACAAAAAAACTAAAAAGTGAAAACTTAGAGCTGTTGCGCCAATATCAGCAGTCTCCTTCTACCCATATTCGTAACCAGTTAGTTAAACTAAATATTGGACTTGTCAGAAAAGAAGTTTATCATTGGCTGAACAAGTGTACAGAAACCTACGATGACCTACTTCAAGTTGGTTGTCTTGGATTAATTAGAGCAATTGAGCGATTTGATATATTGAAAGGGCGTGCCTTTAGCTCTTTTGCTACTCCTTACATCCGAGGGGAAATTCAACATTATCTACGAGATAAAAGCCCTTCGGTGCGTATTCCCAGAAACTGGCTGGCTCTGGAGCGACAATCTACAAGAGTCACACAAGACCTCAGACTTCAACTAAAGCGGAAGCCTACAGATTTGGAAGTGGCATCTGCCCTAGATATCTCTCTAGAGCAATGGCAAGAAATTCAACTAGCTTGTCGCAACCGTGCCCTTCTGAGTCTAGATGCTCCAGTCCAAGATGAACAAGATGATGGAGCTACTTGTTTAGGAGAATTGCTGCCAGATACTCAGTATCGTAGTTTTCAGTTGGCTCAGGAAGACCAAATTCGTTTACAGCAAGCTCTAGCCAAATTGGAAGAGGGTACTCGCAAAGTTTTGGAGTTTGTTTTTCTCTGTGACCTTACCCAGAAGGAGACAGCAGAACGGATGGGTATTAGTGCTGTTACTGTTTCTCGTAGAGTTAAGAAGGGCTTGAAGTCTCTAAAGAAAATAATGATGTAGGCCAAGCATGACTTAAGAACGAAATAACTCCACTAATTTATTAGCTTCTGTCTTTACATTATGAGCTTGCTTGACTCTCTCAGCTCCTAATTTTCCCATTTCTGCTAATTTTTCTGTAGGCGTGTGTAATGCTATTCGCATAGCAGTTACTAAACTATCAACAGAACCAGAAGGTACTAACCAACCATTTTTACCAGACTCTATTAATTCTGGGATACCAGCAATATAAGTAGCAATAGCAGGGCGGGATAATGCCAATGCTTCCATAAGTACCACTGGTAAACCCTCAGCAAAACTGGGTAAGACCAAAATTTGAGAGTCTAATATTTGTTGTCTGACTTCGGCATTGGTAGCCCAACCTGTAATTTCAATATACTCTTGGAGATGAAACTGAGCAATTAGGCTTTCAATTTCATTGCGTAAAGGCCCGTCACCAACAAAAACCAGTTTAAATTCAAGCCCTTCAGCAGCTAGTTGACTTACAGCTTCCACTAACAATAAATGACCTTTTTGTTCGCTCAAACGCCCCACGCACAGAAATCTAGATTGCTTGGGTATAGGAATATAAGGCTGGTCTAGAAACATTTGGTCTACGCCACAACGGATAAGTTTGATTTTTGACCATTGTTTGTAGTCACACCACCGATATAGTTGACTTTTGCTAAAAGAGCTAATTGCTGCTACAAACTTAGCTCGTTTAATTTTTTCTGGTAGAGCGATCGCCTCTACTTTATCAAATTCTTCTGGTCCGTGAACTGTAAAGCTATAAGGAGGGCCCCCAAGAGCATGACATAACATTGCTACTGTCGTAGAGTTAGTGCCAAAATGAGCGTGTATTTGGGCTATATCTAATTTTGAACACCATCCCAAAACTACACAAGCTTCTGCGAAGTAAGCTAAGTTTATCAATACCCCTCGTTCTGACCCCAAACCAATTTTTAGGGTTAACCATATAGTTTTCCAGAAACTGATTGGCTGCTTCAGTGATACACGAATTAAACCTACGACTAAACCGACTATCCCCACACCCAGAATAAATCTAGTTTTTTGAAATTCTTTTTGATCGGCTTCATCTACTAGCTCTGCCCCTAAAGATCGAATGGAAAAACGACTTACTTCTATGCCGTTTACTTCTACTGATAAAATTTCCCGTCTGATAAAGCTATGACTTACTTTCGGGTATTGATTTACTAGATAAGCAATTTTCATAAAATTTTATGGGGCTGTTTTATGGGGCTGTTGATTTTGTATAAGTAGAGTAGAGTGTGGAAGAAAAAAGGAGGTATATTACAGAGTGTAAAGTGGAGCCAGGAAAAGGAGCAATGAGTTATCGGAGCCAGACTGATAGTGTTTTTCAACCGAGCTAAAGCCGCCGAAACAATCCTTTACATAAATCCCTTTTTTTCTCTGGGACTACTTAGCACTATGGGAATTTTAATATCACTCATTGATAAGTGACAAATCCCATCTTTGAGAGGAGCCTATAGACTGACTCGTCAGAAGAAATAACTAAGTAGGTACACAAAATTAATTACACATTTTCCCAAATTGAAACTTTTTTACTGCAATGGTTACAGAAAACTACAGTAGGTAATCAATTCTGTATTGGTGCTTACATTCCTACCTTTGGCTTTGTCTTTATATTTTTTGTTTTGGGGATTTTTGGTTTTCCTAAAAACTCGTCTGGTTGTTTGCTCCATTCTTTGATGGCTTGAAAATAGCTGTGCCAAGATGCCGTTCAGCACTTGATAATTTGTGTTGAGAGTGTTGAGAGTTTGGTCGGTAATGCTCTGTAGGCATGGCGATCTTTCTGTTAAGTGGTCAAGTTAATCAAATTCAAGATTTGATCAGTAGGAAACAACTGTTGACGACAGTAATAATTAGCCAAATTCTACAAGTTTTTCGACTTAAAAGCTAATTGATCTAATACCTACCAGTATGAATAATTTCGCCTGATAATATGGCGATCTACGAGTCTCATTATACCGTCTCCTCCCACTACGCGCAAATGATTTTTACATCTCAAACTAGCTTTGTTGTGATTGTTGACTACTTTGACGCTCGTTTTCATCCATTGCCTAATCCGACTAATCTGTTACCTGTTTAAAACTATTAAACTTTTGTACTAAAAACTACAACTTTCTACTTTCTACGCTTTAAGTTTAAAAATTAATTACCCCGCCTAAATTGACATTAGGTGGGGCACTATCCATGGGAATCTATATTTCTGGGTTCGTTAAAAGGCATTGATTAAATTTTGCCTTTCATCCAGTGCTTGAACAAATTTTCCTTAACCATACTTTGACGTAAAACCTCAACTAAATACTCTTGAGCCTCTTCTCGACTTAAGCCTTTAACTTGCTCTCGCAAAACTTGTAACTTGAACTGTTGCTCCATGCTCAGGTTGCTTGGCATTTCCATAGTTTTGTACTCCTTAGTTTAGATAATAGAAATTTACCGATATATTTGGAATGTATTTGTTGTTATGTAAATTATCGTAACATTTACTTGACATACTGTCCAGGATGTACATTTTGAAATTAATTTATTCGACAAAAGTTAACACAACGTTAATGAAAGCTATAAGCTTTACGATGAAAGGGTTAAAACTAAAGTTAACCCGAAGAGTGCAAAAATGGACTCAGGGAAAAATATCTCAAAAGATGGAGAAATGCCGAATGAATGCAATGGAGTTTTTTCAAAGAAGTGCTGGAAAGTGGCGATCGCAACGGACAACTCATCACTTAGCTTTTAGACAAGCAGAGATGGGGAGTTCTGATATTCAAGTAACTAGCCTTGGTGCTGATGACCCAAAGGTAGTGGAAATTTGTCAAATGCACGACATTGAGCCAAGTTTGGCTGCAGGGGGTGCTTTTGTAACTTGGGATGGTTCGATGGCTTGGGATAAAGATGATGAAAACCACAAAGGGTCAACGGTGTTTGCCATTGTCCCTGATGCAGATGACCCCAGAAAAGGCAGAATGTTAAGGGAACGAGGTTATGCGGAAATTGTCCCAGTCGTGGGACTTTTTGAAATGGATGAAGAGGATGGACTGATTCTGATTACGGAATATGAGACAATGAGTTCTATTGAAAGATTCTGGTTCCCTAGTCCCGATCTTAGGATGCGGACTAGTGCGGTGAAACGATTTGGTGGGTTTAATACTTCTACCTTTTGTACAGAAGTACGCGTTGAGGAAAGCGACTCAGAACAGGAAGCCGAAACATCGCAAGATGCTACAAAGTTTTATTCTGCTTTTGGCTGGTAAGTTTTTGAGCATTTAGTTTTGAGGGGCATACTCTTTAACAAGGGGTTCAGCCACCTAAGTATTAAAATTTAAATCCATTAAAGCTTAGGTAAAATTCGGTGCAAGGTTAAGCAATATAAATCTAAAATGTTACAGATTGTTGCGTAACTTAAGAAAAGTGAGACTAGGCTCGCCAAAATCCCCTAATCTTAAGGTTAACTTTCACATAATTTCCTGAAAGGTTTTTAGATTCTCGCCGGGGGGAATGCCTCCTACAGAGGCTCTGCGCAATTCAAGTCGTTCCGCGTTTGATGTGACGATCTCCCTAAAACTGAGACTCTAAATAAACGTGGACCGAAAGCATAAGACTAACGCTAAAGTTAGCAGCATCCGATCAAACATTAACCCGCCGAGAAGCTTTTGCTTGTTAGGAGGATAAGCTCTTTGCCGTCAAACGGATAGAGGATGTCAATGTTGATAAATCACATTTAATAATTTAAGGAGATTCTGACGTGGCGATTCCATTATTAGAATATAAGCCGATAAGTCAAAACTCGCGAGTTGCGGGTTATGAAATTTCAGGCGACGACCAACCAATGATTTACTCGGCCGAATCTTTGCCCTCTGGGTCAGAATGGGATGAGTTAATCTGGGCAGCTTATCGTCAAATTTACAGCGAACATCAGATTCTTAAACGCGATCGCCAAATCTTTTTGGAATCTCAGCTAAAAAATGGCCAAATCACAGTTCGAGATTTCATCCGCAGTTTGGTAACTTCCGATCCATTCCGTCGGAACAATTATGAGACAAACAGCAACTATCGTTTTGTCGAGTTGTGTGTCCAACGGGTTTTAGGTCGTGATGTTTACAACGAAAGGGAAAAGATTGCTTGGTCTATCGTTGTGGCAAATAAAGGTATTGAAGGTTTCATTGATGAGTTGGTGAATACTGAGGAGTATCTCAGCAACTTTGGTTATGACACCGTGCCTTACCAGCGCCGTCGGGTTTTGCCCCAGCGCAATGAAGGAGAAACTCCTTTCAATTTGAAGACACCCCGTTACGGTTTTTACTACCGGACTATTCTTGGATTTCCTCAAGTTGTGTATCAAAATCAAATACGTCGCTTTATTCCCCAAGAAAAGCAAGCTAAAGCAGGTGATCCTTCTCTTTATTTAAATTTGGCACGGGGTATTAATCCTCAGGGCACCGCAACACGAGTTAATCTAGGTAATATCAATATCGATACAATGGTGCCTTATCGTAAGTCATAATTTCGGTTATGGCCGAAGAATTTGTGTTGAATTGAATTAAGTTTTGTAGGGATGGAGTATTTGTCTAGAGGGTTGGGTTAATTTACCAAAAAAGCTCAGATGAATATTTTGTCCCTACAAATTTTTATCTATCAGGAACATTGGTGTTGGGATGAATGGCGAGGAAGATTATCTTTTGCGAAGGTATATGCTGCAATGACTAAGTTATACTCCCTCACCGTTAATTATTTAAAAGAAAGTTGATTAATGTCTTTAGAGTTTAATTAAATACTTTATATTGCCTAATCTGTCAATAACTATAATTACTTAGGCTTTATACTTGTTTGAAATTTGTTTTTTTTGAAGTTACCGATCCAGACTAAAAATGTAGATACTGGGAATGATATTAACCTAAATACTAGCTTGTAGCTTTTTAAAGAGAGGGTTTTTTACTTTTAATTACAACATTGGCACAATATATATGTACAAAACATGATACCAAATCCCTGTAATAACGCAAGTGCGTGAAATATTTTGTAATGATTTGGGGAAAATCAGGGCTTGTTTGATTGGAATAAAAAATTTTAATGGCTAACTTGATAAGTTAAACCTATATTTTTTCTATGCTTATCTAATTGTTGCTTTGAAATTAGTTTTTGATGATTAGCGATCGCTTTCCTGAGAAGAAAGTAAAAATTTTCGTAGCAGTTGTCAGAGGTTAGAGATTTTGGTTAGCGATCGCTCAATTTAACAAATACAAAATATGCTTGAAAAGTTTTCTGACAGTTGCTCTAAATCCCAAGCCAAGGGAAAAACTGTTGGTGTTTAAATTGCGGATTTAGTATCAACAGTGTCACGACACCTCATTGAAAAGCCACATAAATAATAGAGGGGTTGAACTAAGTCTTAAGTTAGTAGGAACTCCCTGTAAAAAATACATTGATTTAATCACTAGGTAAGTATTTTATGAACCAACAGTTTCCGAGCTGGCAACTCACTTTATCACTTTGCGGAGTTCTCATTTTTTCTATTGGAGCTTTAACCACAATTCACATGATTAACGGTCGATATCTTTTCCATCTTGAAGTAACTCCTCAAGGAATGAAAATTATCACGGATGTTGATAAAAGAAATAGTGGAAATGATTCTGTTCAGGAAATTAAGGTTGATGTTCAGGAAGAAGTTAAGGAGGAGGATAAAACCACAATTATAATTATTGAGTAACTAAACAGACATGATTTCTTGGCCTGCCCTCTCAGGATTTTGAGAGGGTAATTTATTTGGAAAATTGTACTTGGTTCGAGAATTTTTTCTATTTAACCGGAGTCAGTAACACTTCTAGGAGAAGCCAACTAGACCAATTGATAATTTCAAATTTCTTTTGAAATTTATCTCCTTCTAGATCGTCTTCCACGGCGTTGTTTATTAGGTAATGTTCTTCGGTATTTATGAATGAATTGTAAAACAATAGTTTTTTCATAGATATTTGAGACAACAGCATTATATATTCAGCAGCACCTACTCCACCACTTTTGTGGTAGGTTTGGGAACTGATTCTGGTTATTAACAGGCAGAAATTCTTTAATTTTTGCTTTTTGGTTTTCGTAATACTCAAGATTATCCTCACTAAATAAACCTAACTCTTCAGAAATTGAGTCGTCGATTTTTTCAATCAAAGAGCTTAGTAAATCATCTGATTCTGCCATCTCTAGAATTTCTCCCATTCGTTCGGCATTAGATTCAGATAATTCTGGGAGATTTGCCAGCTCAGAATATTCTTGAATGAAACTTTTTTGCTTTGTTGTGAGTTGGTAAGACTCAAGAGTTTGGTTAACAGGCAAAAATTCTTTAATTTTTGCTTTTTGGTTTTCGTAATACTCAAGATTATCCTCACTAAATAAACCTAACTCTTCAGAAATTGAGTCGTCGATTTTTTCAATCAAAGAGCTTACTTCAAAATTGAGAGTCACTAATTTTTCTCTGGGAACGACAAGAGCTAAATTTTGTATTTTTAATGTCTGATTCATCAAGAATATTTGATATTTAGTTTGCTCACTTCGTTCACAATATAGAGTGACTTGCTTCGCTGTTTCTGCCAACTCTTTCTGATATTTTTCCCATAGCACTCTCAAGTTTTCATCATAGAATTGCATAAACTCCCGATGGATTTTTTCTTTATTAGTTTCTGGAGAGACATCTATTTTAATTACTACTACCCCATCACCTTTATTTTCCATACCTCTAATTCTCATGGGGATACCTTCATTTTCCGCTTTTATCTGTTGGAAAGATGACATAAAAACTTTAGCATCAACTCCATTTCGGAAAATTAGATCCACAGTATTCAAGAGTTCTTGGAATAATTTTGTAAAGTCTCCCGGTTGAAAATATCTACTACTGCTTAGTTGGTAAGACTCCAGAGTTTGGTTGACAAGCAAAATTTCTTTAATCTTGGCTTTTTTGTCTTCGTAATAGTCAAGATTATCTTCACTAAATAAACCGAATTTCTCAGAAATTTCCTCATCAATTTTTTCAATCAAAGAGCTGAGTAAATCATCTGATTCTCCCATCTCTAGAATTTTTCCCATTCGTGCGGCATTAGATTCAGATAATTCTGGAAGATTTGCCAGCTTTAAATATTCTTGAATCAGACTTTTTTGGTTTAGAGTTTGGTGAACAGGCAAAAAGTCTTTAACCCTTGCTTTTTGGTTTTCGTAATAGTCAAGATTATCCTCACTAAATAAACCGAATTTCTCAAAAATTTCCTCGTCTATTTTTTCAATCCAAGAGCTGAGTAAATCACCTGATTCTGACATCTCTAGAATTTCTCCCATTCGTTCGGCATTAGATTCAGATAATTCTGGGAGATTTGCCAATGTGGAACTAGAAATAGTTTCTTGGAAGGAACTTCCTTTATACAATTCCAGCTTGACGTTATTACTGAAGTTGTCTGTCCATCGGATAGTATAGCTTTCTCCTGGTTCCAAACTGGCACTGCTAGTAGGAGAGGTGATATTTACCTCTTCATTTGATGAAGATAAAGTTGCTTGTAACTTGAGATTGTAATTAGTATTCGCACTACTGTAAAGATCAATCCTGATGTCATATGTACCCGAGTTGAGAGTATGATCCATGCTCTCGGTTTTTTCAATCAAAAAACTGAGTAAATCATCTGATTTTACCATCTCTAGAATTTCTCCGGTTCCTGTGAAATTAAATTTATAATAGTCAAGATTATCCTCACTAATTAAATCTAACTCCTTAGAAATTAAGTCGTCGGTTTTTTCAACCAAAGAGCTGAGTAAATCATCTGATTCTCCCATCTCTATAATTTCAATTTCTCCCATTCCTGCGAGATTAAATTTATAATAGTCAAGATTATACTCACTAATTAAATCTAACTCCTTAGAAATTAAGTCGTCGGTTTTTTCTATATTAAATTCGTAATAGTCAAGATTATCCCTACTAAGTAAACCTAACCTCTCACAAATTGATTTGTGTAACACTTTCATATAACTTGTTTTTCCTGTATGAATTTTTCCTATGACACATATCTTGGTTTCAGTATTTGGTATCTTTTTAGCGGGTATAGTTTCTAGATTTTTAGTATGCAATAGATGGCTCTTCATATCAATCATGTCCTTATAGAAAATTTTTCTAGACGAACTTAATAGCAGATAAAAACTTAACTATCGTTCTTATAAACTATTACTAACAGATTTTTATCAGGGATAAGAATTTTCTTACCCCAATACTAGACTTATTTCAACTAATAACTATCAATATTGATTGATATTAATTTAACTATTTGAATTATTTGGATATTCCAAAATTTTTCTGCAATTTCTTTAAAGCTCTGTATCCTTTTTGCCGCACCCTATCCTCCAACTTTTTACCATCGCCATCAACTTCTAATCCATTAATTACTAATTTTTCTGCCACTTCAGGCCATGAATATTCTTCAATTTCTCTCAACCACAAAATAGTCCTTTCTTTTTTCTTTAAGTCTTTCCAAGCTTTGCCTAATAATTTCAAATTAGGCTCTGTTGTGTATGCCGGGATTAAATCTTCTTTTGCATCAGTTAAACAGCTTATACTTTTTAGTTTATCTACCAATAATTTTCGAGATTTTGTATTTTTAGAAAAATTTCTAATTACATTAAAACAGATACTCCTGAGCCAAGCTTTATAATATTCAACTTTTTCTCCCGATTCAATTTTTTTTATAGCAATGTCACGAGCTTTTAAAACTACATCCATTCCATCATAATAAGAATTTAATCCAAATTGCATGAGTCTTTGGTCAATAAATGGCAGAAAATTTCTAGATTCCAGCATCCTATTTATATTAAGGTCTATCTCTTCAAGACGTACATTAGTTTCTAAATCAACGCTATGGGTTGGGGAAGATATTTTCATATTTTTAGGATCTTCTAGTTTGTTTTACATAACAGAAATTTCCCATAGAAAATTCTTGAATAAATCAACGAATCAACCATCAAAATTTTCTGCTTTACATATTTGTTTATTGTCAAGGCAAAAATGTGACAGCTTAATTACAGATATCCTATAAAAATTTACTTGGTAGACGCTCAAGGATATAGCACTTCACACTACCTCTACTAATACTTGTGTCTGAGAATAGTAAAAGTGTGACAATATTATTTAGCTTTTATAGTCTGAGTAGATTGTGAGAATCAAGTAACTTAGCACTTGCTAGTACCTCTACTGATATTTATGTCTAAAAATATAAAAGTTTGAGAAGACTACCCTCTGGTTGTCTGATTAGATTTTCCGAAAAAAGTGACTTAGGACTTTAGAGTACCTCTACTGATATTTGTCTCTGAAAATATAAAAGTTTGACAATATTATCTAGGCTTTCTAGTCTGACTAAATTTTCCGAAAAAAGTGACTTAGCACTTCAGAGTACCTCTACTGATATTTATGTCTAAAAATATAAAAGTTTGAGAAGACTACCCTCTGGTTGTCTGATTAGATTTTCCCAAAAGAGTGACTTAGGACTTTAGAGTACCTCTACTAATATTTGTCTCTGAAAATAGAAAAAGTGTGACAATATTACACTCTTCTAGTCTGCCTATATTTTCAACATATTATATAGATAACTTTTCCCCAGCTAAAAATATCAACTATTCAACAAATTCTCATACTTCCCCAAAGCCATTAAAGGAAAATACTGTGAATAAAAATGATATTTAAGATAAAAATGACAGGGAAAACCAGTACCAGTAAATTCCGACTCCAACCAGCTCCCATCAGCATTCTGAGTAGATACTAAAAAATCAATACCCCCATCAATAACATCCCTAGCAAAATTACCAGTCGCTTCCCCCGCAGCTAATAATCCAATTAACGCCCAAGCAGTTTGAGAAGCCGTACTTTTTCCCTTCCCTTTCAACGACGGGTCATTATAACTCCGACAACTTTCACCCCATCCCCCATCCGAATTTTGACATCCCACCAACCAAGTTGCCCCCCTCTCTATATAATCTCCGTGACTTTCCCCTGCCACCACAGCCAAAGCCGAAATTACTCCACTCGTACCATATATATAGTTAACTCCCCACCGACCAAACCAACAACCTTCCCCTTCCTGCTCCCTTTCCAAATAAGCGATCGCCCGTTTGACCCGCCAACTATCCATAGATAACCCACAACAACCAACCATTTCCAACACCCGCGCCGTCACATCCGCCGTATTCGGGTCAATCATGGCCTTTAAATCTCCATAGGGGACACCATTTAACCAGTCTTGGTCATTATCCACATCAAAAGCTGCCCAACCTCCTGGTTGACATTGCATCGAAGCGACCCACTCCATAGCACGAGCGATCGCCACTCGTTTCAGCTCCTGGTCAGGCAACTCTACAGCATCCAAAGCCATAACTACTACCGCTGTATCATCTATATCTGGATAAAAACGATTCATAAATTCAAACGCCCAACCCCCCGGTTTACCCAATTTATTCTTAACTGCCCAGTCGCCATAATCTAAAATTTGTTGTTGCAATAACCATTCTCCGGCTTTAACCACCGCCGGATGACTAGGAGGAATACCAGAATCAACCAACGAACGTATTACCCAAGCAGTATCCCAAACCGGAGAAACACAAGGTTGTATCCGATAACTATCCTCAGTGTCCATGGCAAATCTATCTATAGCCTCCAACCCTCGCGCCACCACAGGGTCAGCTACATCATAGTCCAAACACCGCAATGCCAACATCGAGTTTAACATTGCTGGAATAATACCGCCCCAGTCACCCGTAGCTTCTTGCCTTTCCAGAATCCATTTTTCTGCTGCTTTTAAACCCTCTTTTCGCAAAGGCATTAAATTAAAATTTTCTGCAAATTTAAAAGCTAGATCTAAGCCTAAAAATAAATCACTCCAATCATATTGCCTTGGTAATTCAAAACTGGCATTGTTAATTCCTTCAGCATAAAGTTCATCCAGATTAATTGTGGGATTAACTGAAAAAATTGGCTTTTTATCAAACACAATTAAAAGTGGAACAGTGCTACTTCTTGCCCAACTAGACATTTCGTAAATTGTAAATAGAAAGTCTTCAGGAAATAACATTATTCCGGGTGGAATAGAAGGAATACCCTGCCAGTTATAGCATCCGATTAAAGCCAGATGTAATTTAGTAAAAATTCGACTGCAACTAATACCACCTAATTTGACGATAAATTCTTGTGCTTTTAACATTATTGGTTCTGTTTTTGAAACACCTAATAATTTCAAAGCCATATAAGCTTCAATAGAAGTGCTTAAGTCTCCACCATCGCCATAAAAAAGTTCCCAACTGCCATTTTGTTGTTGTTGGGAAATTAGATAAATTTTTGCTTTATGAAGCGGTCTTTTATTCTCAGTTTGCCAAATTTTATGTAGTAAAACTATTTCTGCTGTTATAGTCACATTTGATTCTAATTCACCCCACCAGTAGCCTTCAGGTTTTTGTAGATTTAATAGATAGTTTTGACTAGCCAAAATTGTTTTTTTTCTGTTAACTTTTTGTGCCATTTAACAAGTTACTTAAGTATGAGTTTGAAGATTTCATACCAAGCATAGCTTAAATATTATTAACTGTAATCAAAATAGTTAAACTATTTTGATCGGGCCAATGTATCTAAGATCGTACTTAGGCCGCTTAATTTAGTATAAATAAAAATATAAAAGTTTTGACAAATTAGGGAACCTTCCCTAAAATTCTCTTGTCATAAGATAACTAGATTCTGTATAGATAGACTCGCCTCGCAGTGTAGCAGGTTGTATGCTGGGGGGCTTCCTTCATGGGTGTTTGCCACTAATGTATATTTAAACTTCTTTGAAGAAGAAAAGCTAAAGTTGACAAATCCATTAGTAATAGGTAGTAGTTTTCACCAGAGGTTTAATAAGATTTTTTAGGCATTAATGCTACGGTTGGGAGGAGATAAAAATCAGAATTACAATAACAAATTTATTAAATACTTAACACTCACTCCAGCTTCTAGTATTTATAAACATGAAATGCAACTATAGCAAAATTGTTAGTAATTAGTATAAGCAGGTTTTTGTTGGTATAATACCTCCCATCACCTCAAACCTCGAGCATCATAAATTTATAAATAACCCTTTACTTATCGCATTTTGTGTCTCGAAATAATTCTTTTTTTGATGTGAATAAATGAAGCTATAGCAGTCATAAATCATTTTTAAACTATTCATAAATTAGATAAAAATTATAAAAGTTTTACACCTCTTACCTCTTACCAGTTAAATTTTTCTATTTTTTGAGAATATTTTACTCACAACCTATTTAGGATTGGTATAGAAGCTAAGAACATTTTTGTTTGGTAAATTATTGATGAAATTGTCTCAGTAGAAATAATTCAGTGTAAGTAGGTTGCCCTAAATAAACCTTAAAAAGATATATCATTTTGTCTCTCTATCTTTAAGTAATTAGAGTTAAGTTTATATTGCTTTAATTGATATTTTTTAGCAGAACTCCTTTGACAAAGACTTTGTTTAATTGCCTTAGCTAAATCATATTCATCTTCAAACATTCTTCTGGCAATTTGATAAGTTTTTATTTGATGCCATTCCGCTGCTATTAAATTTAGTTCTGGACCAGAAGTTGGTAGAAAAAACAGATATAATTCTTTCTGTTCCCATTCTTTCCTTTTGGCTTTAATTAAAACACTTGTATGTACTGAGTAATTATCAAGAACAATCACTGTACCTCTTCTTTTTTGTTTTTGGTATTTGGCAGCTTCATCTGCCTCTCTATCCAAAATCTTCACTAAACTTTCCTTTTTCAAGCGGCCTATTGAGCGAGCATAATTACAACTTTTGTTTGGTTGATATCTTCCTCATATATTTATTCCTTTTCCTTTCTGTTTACTCTCTAGTATTACTTTCTATTTTCCTACTTTTATATAAGTATAACTCAGTTGACTCCAGAGACTAAACCCAGCTTCATCTAAGTATTTTCGCCTGATATTACCACTTTTTTCTGCCCAGCGCAGCATTTCTCAATCTACTTTTTTGGCTTCTTTTTCTTGAGGTGATGGATGAAGTATTGTACTTACTTTTTTTCGTTTCCACTTCCAGCCCTTTTTTTCAGAATCTTGCGGATTCTTCATGTGGTTAATTGGAAGTTTCGTTATTTTTCTAAAATATTCGATAAGTGTTTACTATTATATGTTCTTTCTTCATGTGCTGAGATTTGTTCAAGGTATCCTATATCCTCTTCTTTCCAGCTTTTTTTTCGTCCAATGGTGGGATTCTCCCAGCATCCTTCAATACCCTTGAAAAATCCATCTATAAATTTTTTTCCTAATTGTATTTTGTGAGAATTTGACCCAATTGGCAATTTATTGAACTTTCCATCCTCTTGCATTTAAACATACATAATATTTCGGCTCTTGTTCTCGTTATAGCGTTATAGAAGGATTTTTTTTGTCGCGAGTCAACCTTGATAGTTCTTGATCTTCTAATTCTGTTAGCTGCATTTTGAGACTGGCTGGCATCTAGCAATCGCTCTTTTTTAACTACTTTTCTATTTTACACTTATTTAAGCTCACCTACTTAATATTTGAGTATGTAGAAATAGAATACTATTTTTTTAGAGTAATGCTAAACTTGGGAAAAAAAAATTAGTCTGAACATAAGAAAAGTTATTATAGGTTCAGCAATTACTCCAACTCTACTATTTGTAAATAGAAAATCCAAGTAGAGAAAGATTTTTGGTAATTGGTATAAAATATTCACATCCTACTAATTAACTCATAAAGAAAAATGGTAATCAAAATTATTAGTTTTAATATTCGTTATGATAAACCAGACCCTGGAAATTATGCTTGGGAGGTACGAAAGAATGCTGTAGCGAACCTTATTTCTGAATATGGAGCAGATGTAGTTGGCACTCAAGAAGGTAAAATAAATCAGTTATTAGATTTAGAACAATTATTACCTAATTATCGACGGGTTGGAGTTGATAGAACAGGTAAAGGAACTGATGAACATTGTGCAATATTTTACAACAAAGATAGATTGAATTGTTTGGCTAATGGTGATTTTTGGTTAAGTGAAACACCGGATATACCAGGAAGTGTTACTCCTAGTTGGGGAAATCATTTACCCCGAATGGTGAGTTGGGCTAGATTTGATGTAGTGGATAAAAATAGACAAATAACCGTGATTAATACTCACTTAGATTATGATAGTAAAAAGGCTAGAGATAATGGTGCAAAATTAATCTGCGGTCGCTTTCAATCAGAAACCTTAAATTCTACTAATTCTTTCATTTTTATCACAGCAGATTTTAACGATCAACCAGGTTCAACTACTCGAAATACTTTTTTAAATCTTTTGCCAAATGGATTAAATTTATTAGATTCTCTAAGCAGCTTAAAACCAAAATTTCAGATGACTTACAATGATTTTACTGACAACGCTTTTCTGGCTATTGACACTATTTATTATGATAGTAGATTAAATTTACGAAGTGTAAAAGTAGAAAATAAAAAATATGATAGTATTCTCCCCTCAGATCATTTTCCAGTAATAGCAGAGTTTGATTAATTGAGATGTAAGCAGGTACGTTTAATTATCCGTAAAATAGCGATGGAGATTCAAAACTGTGAAAACCAGGTTAAAAACTAGTAATTTGACAGCTTTATCTTAATTAAGACAAGATAATATAGCAATTCCCAAAAAGAGTGAGGTACAAAATTCTATTCTAGGGAACAGGCAACAGGCAACAGGGAAGAAAAATAAAAGTGTACCTCACTAACTTGAGAAACGCTATATAAGGAAAATAAGGGGGAAGAAAACGAGGCAAAACGTTTAATTACATATCCCTGAAATTAATCTTGACAGAGCACTAGCTTCTGGCTTAATTTTCATTTTTTTAGTTTTAAAGTTTCTTTATACTCATCTACTTAGGGTTGGCTGAAAAAGTGTTTTTTTAGGATGGATAGGAGTCAGGAGTCATACCAACGAAGTGTAAAAGTAGAAAATAAAAAATATGATAGTATTCTCCCCTCAGACCATTTTCCAGTAATAGCAGAGTTTGATTAATTGAGATGCAAGTAGGTACGTTTAATTATCTGTAAAATAGCGATGGAGATTCAAGACGGTGAAAATCAGGTTAAAAACTAGTTATTTGACAGCTTTATCTTAATTAAGACAAGATAATATAAGGAATATTAAGAGGGAAAATAAGGGGGAAGAAGACAAGGCAAAACGTTTAATTAACTATCCCTGAAATTAATCTTGACAGAGCACTATCTGCTGACTTAATTTTTATTTTTTTAGTTTTAAAGTTTCTTTATACTCATCTACTTAGGGTTGGCTGAAAAAGTATTTTTTTTAGGATGGATAGGAGTCAGGAGTCAGGAGAAATTATTGCCTAAGATTTTTTTCCCTATTTTTGTTCAAACACCTCAAAATGTGAGGTTTTTGGAGTTAAAAGTTTGCACTTTTTCCACTCCAAAAAAGCTAAAGCCTTTATCTGTAAATACTTTGAGATTTGATCGTTAAGCCCTACATAGATATAAAATAAACTGAATCGTCTCTCTCAAAATTATATAAACAAGACAAAAATATTACAAATTAAGGATAAGTTGTAGGAGTTAGTATACTTAAACTACCCTCCTACAACCTCAAAAAAGTATTTTATCTGGTGGAGATAAAATTCAGCTTTTTATTTCTTTTATTTAATTTTATCGGCAAATAGAGTGGAAATTTTCTTCTCCCGAGACTCATGCTCATTCCCACCATTTGTAGATAAATTGTAATAAATATCGACAGTTTCATCAGGTTTAATATTACCAAAGAAAGGATCTGTTAACTTACCTAATGATTCTAAAGCCCTCATAAACATTTCTGTATGAGCAATTTCGCGAGTCAACAGATGCACAAGAGTATCTTTTGTACCCTCGTCTGGTGCTAGTTGAATTAAAGACTCATAAGTTTGACGCGCTCCTGCTTCAGCCGCAATATTAGCCCGTAAATCCCGCACTACGTCACCACCTTCATTCAGATAAGTAGCAGTCCAAGCACTACCTTGAGAGTTTAAGAAATGAGGGCCTTTACCACGAACGGCAAATAGGGTGCTATTATATGCTTCAGTTTGAGCTTGATCCGCTTTCTTAGTATCAGTATGTATTTCTATAAGTTTACCAATCATTTCTAGATGACTAAACTCTTCTACAGCAATATCTTGTAACATATCCTTGATACTTTTATCTTCCACATGGAAAGATTGAACCCAGTATTGTAGTGCTGCAGAAAGTTCTCCAGTCGCACCACCAAATTGTTCTAATAATAATTGAGCGTAGCGAGGGTTAGCCTCCTCAATTTTTACATCTTTTTCAATAAGTTCTTTTTTGTGAAAAAACATTCAGTTTATCTCCTAAAGGAAAAATGATTTAACTTAACTATGCGAGTAATTATGTCTCAGAGGCTGAACTATTTAATATAATTGAATATTTCAACTCACTATGCGCCATTGTATTAATTTAGTATATGTATTTTCCTCTACCAAAAGTGAGAAGTAATATCTAGTCTCGAAACTCTTACAGTTCTTGAAAATACATAAGATAGTAAATATTATCTTCTTACCTAGGAAAGAAAAACTTATCAACTTAATTCAATCTTTGGAATTATAATTTCGGCAGTTATTGTATGCTAGGATGTAATTCTTTTCTTGATTTTCTTAATAGTTGAGTATAATGAGAATCTAAAATCAACTATTAACAAATCAGAGTGTTATCTGAACTAAATAATTATAATTTTTAACATTCTGGTTAACTTAATCAGGTTGCCGAGCAGTAAAATATAGCTCTTCAGTATCTTTCATGCCTAATCATTAGTTATTAAAGCTAAAAAGCATCAGTAGATGTATCAGATTATGACTCAAATCTTTAAAGTATAGTCATTTCAGTTTAGATTGAGATGAGTATTTCTTGCCTTGAAAGGGTTTCAGCAAAAAAAGTTTTTCATTCTTATTTGAAATGACTATAGTTCACATTTCAGCAGCATTTATTGTTAAACGTCTTCTATCACAAGAATATTTGGGGATATATTTACAGTGAACGAGCAACAGAAGAGGGATTAAAATTCTCACAGAGCTGATGAATTTGCAAAATTTAAAAGTTAGATATCTTGGCATAAAGGAGTATTTAAACTACCTATTTAGTTATAGAGAATTAAACAATATTTTCCAAGCAACAAGACTATTCTTCCTTGGTTTCATAAAATAATTGCTGACCAGGAATTAATAACAAGCTTAAACTGATTAAACTTTCTGGTTATGGATTTAGAAACTTTGAGGCTGTTAGTCTGAATCATCCCCTTCACTGAGTTAGAATTCAGTCGCCACGGCCTTCAAGTATTTCTTTTAAAATTTTGTCCAGAAGTTTTTTATCTATTGGTAGCTATTTGAGTTTCTTGGTGAAAAACGTGAAGCTTGATTTAGACAGTGCACCTTGCCCCGTACTATGATATACATCATTCGTCAAATATAGAAGTTTCGCATTGACAGAAAATAAAATTTATCCTGTCAAAGAAGCATAGGCAGATAGTTGTTCTAAAATAAATTCTCGTGCGACTTTTCAAGAAAGTTCTCTTTGGAGAGAATACCAAGATTCAATGGGTTGTTTAATTCTTATAATTTATCATTGACAAAATGTCCTTAATGAACAAAAAATATGAGTAACAATAGCTTCAGTTATTCTCACTTGAAACTTAGATAATCCACATAATTGTTTCAAGGCTTTGTGGTAGTATTCAATTTCCCAATGAATAGCTTGTAATTCTCTAAAATCAAAACAATTCCAATCCATAAGTTCAGATTCATCATATCGAAAAGTAGCCGAGGAGCGAAAACTTCCATTTTTGAAAGTTCTCTTAAATACTTTTACTCTTCCGAATTATTTGAGGGTTACTATTAATCCTTCTCATATAATCTCTAAATATTCTACTCTTTGGTATTTTTATCCTTCTACCTTGACTTGTCTATTTTTGGCTATTCCTACTTAAAAATTAAGTTCTTTTTCTCTAAAAAATCTTAAGTTTTCCAGGGAAACATACAAACAGTCTGTAGTTATGGCAGAAGGTCTGACTCCCCATTTTATTACCTCTAAGATCATCTCTTACTAATAATCATTTTTAGTCTTATTATCTAGAGGATTATAGAGACGATAATTAATGGGCATTGATTTTCCATCACAGTCAGTATAAGACAAAGTAATTAAGTTAATTCCTTTAATTATTTTTTGATACTTCCCTGACCAATAATAGCCAATTAAATAAACTTTTTCTACTTCACTGTAGTGTTTTTCAATAATGGTATTATCCCCACTTAGTACCCCTCCTATTAAATTCAGGTTTCCTTGAACTTCTCTGAATAAATCTTTTGGTTCAGATTGTTCTGTGAGTAAAAATCTATTGGTACTATGGCGAGAAATTCCTAAAACTTCGGCTGAACCACAGCAACCTGTGTATTTTGGCTCTGACAGCAAGAAATATGTGTATTTATCTAGATTACATTGGGCTGTTGATGGTTTACTCCGAACTCTTATGGTTTTTCTCCTTTGCCGATCGCTTCTAAACATCATCTACACATTATGTCTCTTATGTCAATGCGAAACTCCTAGCTCCTCTAGAAGAAGCACATCACCTTTGCTCCGCATTCCGCCGTAAAGAAAATTACCCCTACTAGTATTATTTGCAAGTAGGTGGGCATAAATAAACGTTAAAAAAAAATCTTAAAATCAAACCAGAAGCCTATTTTCAAGAAGTTCTAACTGTTTTAAATCTCCATTATTATTTTAGAGAAAATTACACCCATCTACTTAATATTCTTCCAGTAAATTAGTCTAATCTATGATGACTTTTATTTGTCTTAATAAAGTAAAAAAAATAGCCCTGCATAACACAAGACTATCAAAACTATAATATTAATTGAAAACTTCCTTAACGAACAGCACTTTGCATAGTAGTAGTTTCAATTGGCTTCATCAGATATAATCTTAATAACTGCCAACCATTAGATAGATAAAGAGGTAGCTTCTGGAAAAACTTGACAACACCTAATTGGTTAGAATTAGCGATCGCCGTCAACTTCTCATTATTCTTAATACAAACTTCCAGACTTTCATAAAACTTAGGATTTTCCACATCCAAAACAACTGGGAAAACCCGTCCCGAAGTCTCATTAGTCTTCTCAATCACATACTTATCATAATCACGAGCATTCAAACCAATAGCAGCATAAAAATCAGATCGTTGAATATCATTCAAATACATAGTAGCGAAAACAGAAAGCAAGAAAAATCGACACCATAATTTAGCTCTCCAATCATTCAGAAATTGTGGTTGAGCCTTCATCACAGCATCAAAGAAATCGCCATGACGATTTTCATCCTGACACCAATTTTCAAAGAAACGGAAAATAGGATAAATCCGGTCTTCTGGGTGAGCTTCTAAATGACGATAAATAGTAATGTAGCGCCAATAACCAATTTTTTCTGATAGATAAGTAGCGTAAAAAATAAACTTTGGTTTAAAGAAAGTATACTTACGACTTTTAGTCAGAAATCCTAAATCCAGTGATAGATTAAAATCTGACATTGCCTTGTTCAAAAATCCCGCATGACGAGCTTCATCCCGTGACATTAAATTGAAACACTCAGCCAAAACAGGGCTTTTATCTTTGAGACGACGACCCAATTCTTTGTAAAGTAAAAA
This sequence comes from Microcoleaceae cyanobacterium, assembly GCA_049647275.1. GTDB lineage: Bacteria > Cyanobacteriota > Cyanobacteriia > Cyanobacteriales > Microcoleaceae > JASJEE01. The sequence goes on along the minus strand of JBARXI010000270.1, from coordinate 1,128 downwards.
ACCAGAAAATTCAGCAGTACAAGAGCGCTCTAGAAACTCAACAAATAACTGACGAGTTTCCCCATCAATATGATCCCAAGACTGAGAAAATTCCTCATCACGGACAAAATGATGGCGATTATAATCAGTACGGAATTCTTCTAAAATAGCCATCAATTCATCTTCATTCACAGAGATGTCCATTTGAGCCATCTCATCAAAATCTGTTGTATAGAATCGAGGAGTCAGAATAGTTTCCTTAGAAGGTACTTTAACCCCTGGCCGCATTTCTGTAAAAGTTGGTTTTTTGAGAGAATCTACCATAAATTTTGTTCTGCTTTTATTGATGAATCTATGTCTTGTGGTGTGGAGTAACAAATATTTTTAACTTGCTCCCCTATTATTAATATGTCCCATTTTTGTCAACCGCATTTCGTAGGATGGTCAAAACAGTGATATATTTTCCACGTCATACAGTTTATCAAGGTCTAGGGGATTGAAGTGTATAGTTGGCATTAAGAATTGCAAAGTATGTATAGTTCATAAAAATATAGTCAAATTAGACATATCCTTATTTTGCAGGTGTTACCCTGACTGGGTGTTAGCGCAGCTCCTCCAAAGGAGGCACTACAACACCACGCCAGTTGCTTCAAGTCGGGGGACCCGCAAGGGCGCACTGGCTTCTCTACCCCATAGTCAAAGACATTTGGGATTGCTTTTCTCATAATGTTCAGAGAACCATTAACATCAGCATTGATTAATCCAATGCTTGCGGTACGATACAAACCTCTTTTGATTCTTTTTCCAGAAAAGGTGACATAATTTTTCTCACCTTTCTTGTAAACTGGAATCAAATCATTATCTATAAAACTTGCTTTTGAGGTATAAGATTCTTCTGTAAGAATTACATCTATCCCTACCATCTTGGCTTGATAAGATAACATTTCTATTAACTTGTTATAGGGAACAGATACAAAATTTTGATTATTTCTTTTCCCTAAGTTTATCTTCTGCTTCCAGTGTTCATTGTGCCCAATTATCAAAGTTCCTACTTTCTGATTAATCAGGGTATCAATAATTAAACGGGATGCTTTATGGAAATAATCGTTGATTTTAAATTCTCTTTTATTACAAAGCTTTTTTAGTCTC
>JBARXI010000269.1:0-13541 GCA_049647275.1 Microcoleaceae cyanobacterium | reverse complement strand
TTTTCATCAAACCTACAAGCTTGAATAAAGAGGGAAGAATAAAAAAACAAACAATAAAATATCTATCAATAGATTTACTAAAAATTTACTAATAAAATTGGCTGGCTGTACATACCAAATTTTGTTTGTGGAACTTATTTAATTTTTTTAGTTTTTCTCAGCAAAAACTCATATAAAAGTGCTTTAAATAAAAATGTATAACTTGAGAAAATAACACAAAATTAAGACAAGACTTTCTGCAATTTTGCTTAATGTCTGTGATTTTTAGCTTGATTATTTGGTAGATATAATGAATTGGGATAAACTTCAACAGGATTTTTCTATGACCGAGCCAACTACAAATCAACAATTGAACGGGAATTATAATATTGAAAGTGCAGTTTTAGAACGTTATCAAGCAGGCGCTCAACAAGTACAATCTGACCTATGTTGCCCAACCGATTATGAGGAAAATTATCTCAATATTTTGCCTCAAGAAATTATTGAAAAAGATTATGGTTGTGGCGATCCTACTCGGTATATTGCACCTGGAGAAACAGTGTTAGATTTAGGTTCAGGCGCGGGGAAAAATTGCTATATTATTGCTCAGAAAGTTGCCTCTGAAGGGCAAGTAATCGGAGTAGATTTTAATGATGATATGTTGGCACTGGCTCGGAAATATCAAGATGAAATAGCTGCTCAACTTGGATATCATAATACTAAATTTGTCAAGGGAAAAATTCAAGATTTATCTCTAGATTTAGACATAGTTGAACAGTGGTTAACCGCAAATCCAATTACATCTATTGATGCTCTGGCTGCTTTTGAATATGAATGTAATGTTCTCCGTAAAGAACAGCCTTTAATTCCAGATAATAGTGTTGATGTCGTAATTTCTAATTGTGTTTTGAATTTAGTCCACCCGCAAGATAAACAGAAACTATTTCAGGAAATTCATAGAGTGCTAAAACGAGGCGGTCGGGCTGTTATTTCTGATATTGTCTGTGATGAAGAGCCTACTCCAGAAATTATTAATGACCCGGAATTATGGAGTGGGTGTATTGCAGGAGCATTTCGAGAAGATGTTTTTCTGGAAATGTTTGAAGAGGCAGGTTTTTATGGGATTGAAATTCTTAAACGTCAAGAAAAACCATGGCAAGTAATAGATGGAATTGAATTTAACTCTGTGACAGTTCGTGCTTTTAAAGGAAAAGAAGGAGAATGTTTAGAAAGGAATCAGGCTGTAATTTACAAAGGTCCTTGGAAACAGGTGGTTGATGATGATGGTCATATTTTGTATAGAGGTCAAAGAATGGCTGTTTGTGATAAAACTTTCAAGATTTATACAGACCAAAATGGTCCTTATCATCAGGATTTTTTAGCTGTCAAACCTTATACAAATATTCCTTTAGATTCAGCACAACAATTTGATTGCCGACGTGGTAAAGTTCGTCATCCTAGAGAAACTAAAGGTATAGATTATCGAGTCACAAGTAATAGTAGTGATAGTGATTGTTGTAGTCCTTCGGATTGTTGTTAAATATAATCAATGGTCTATTAAGATTCTCAGTATCATAAACGTAAACTAGCTTTCAACTCAGTAGAAATTAGTCTGTAGTTTCTGCTGTTTTTTTAATATCAAGTCCATTTAATTTAACTCACACTGTGCACTTCAAAATGTCGGACTAAAGACTACATAATTTCCCAGAATAATTATCAGTAAAAAATTTCCCACCAATCACGTTTAATGTCATGTCCAGTTATATACTTAGGGCTTGCTGATTAAATTCAAAAAACTTACACAGTAAGGATTTAAGGCATTTTTAAGAGGAAAAGCCGGAAAATATACAGAATATGGTGCGATTACTCTCTGCAAGTTGTTTCGATGGATATGTATTTTTACACCGGATAAGTTGGGATAATTTTAATGAATCAGGAGATTTAAAAGCTCAAGTAGAAGCATTTAAAAACTACACAGGTTTTTATCCAGAATCAGTACACGCCGACCAAATTTATCGGACAAGAGAGAATCGAAAATTCTGCCAAGAAAGAGGAATTAGAATAAGTGGTCCCCTCTTGGGAAGACCGCCAGCAAATATTAGTAAAGAAAAAAAGAAACAAGCTCAGTTAGATGAAAGATTGCTCAACTATATAGAGGGTAAATTTGGGCAAACAAAAAGAAGATTTAGCCTTGATAAAGTTATGGCAAAACTTTCTGAAACTTCCCTTACTGCCATAGCAATTACTTTTTTAGTAATCAACCTTTCCACCCTCTTAAAAGAGGCTTTTTCTCTTTTTTTGTACTTTGTTGCAGAAAAAACTGTTTTGGCAGTGTTTTTAATCATCTAAACTTATTTTTGAATAAAAGTATGATCATAAAAAGTTATCATTAACTTCCTTTGAATAAAGAATCAATCCTTTTCTGATTTATTCAGCAAACCCTACTTATTATTTAGATAGTAGGGGATACCGGGAGTAGGGAGCAGGGAAGCAAGAAGAAAGAAAGCTTTCAGCAACTTCTGCGAATGATAGACCAAATAATAACTAATCAACCGGACTTGATATGAAAGAAGGAAAAATTAGATATTTTCCAAGTTTTTACACAAATGATACCAACGGACATGATATAAACTGCTCATAAACAAATTATTTAAACAGATTAATGAAAACACTCCTCTCCACATTGTTAATCAATTTTCGCCACAGATATTTTCTGAAAAATACTCTCCAATTAGCAATAATATTTTTTTCGATTAGACATTTACTGAAAAATAATGTAGAGAGGTTCCATAGAACGTCTCTACAGAGATTTTATCAAAAGAATATTTAATTTCTGGAGATTTATATTAATAATCAAAAAACATACTCTAACTATACTGAGCTTGGCTACACTTTTGTTGTCTTTCTTATTATTTATAAGTATTTAAGTAGTTTTGCTGAGGCTATTTCTTGTTTACTCTGGTGTATTTTTTTTGCTTTTTCTAATAGCTTTTCTAACTATTCATACTTAATACCTAATAAAGCCTGTGTTTCTTGAGGATTATTCTGAATATAGCGGTTCTCATCCTTTATGAAGTACAGTATTTTTTCTATTCCTTATTCCTTTTATTCCTTATTGCCTGTGGCCTGTTGCCAAAAATCTAAAACTTGTGTATCTCACCAAGAACGAGAAATGCTATATGTTAAAGTACACTGGTCATATTTTCTAGCCTACAATTACATTTTTTCTTATTTTATCACAATTAATTTATTTTTCGGAGATGTCTACAGGTTATTTTGCACAAGTATTCAACCAGACATGATATAAGATAGTAACTGTCAAAGTTTAATAAAGTACCAATGAAGAATAGAAGAGCCAATCAATACTCTCAATCTTTAGACTGTAATCCAGTTGAGTCAGAAGAAAATAAAAATGACCAAATGGAAGTAGTAGAATCTTATAATCCTGAAACAAAGCTAATGCTTGAAAGGTTTATTTTAGTATTGATAGCCATTGGGTTAGTAGTGGGGGCAGTTTTATCGGTTGGAGTTGTGTATGTTCTTGATAAAACTGGGTTTACAACTCCTCCTAGTCAGCAACAAATAGATTTCGGGAAATAAACAGCGCTCGATGTTTTTCTACTATTATCTTTACTCAGTGCTGAACATATAAGTGAGCACATAACAACTCCCTTATTAGTCATTTTTTTGTATTTACTTATGTGATAATATCAGATAATCTAATAAAATCAAGGATATAATTATGGCAGATTCTCAACAAATTCCGGTAGATGAAAATTTTGTACCTTTTCTTCAGAAAGTTCAGACTAAAGCCGGATTACCAGATATTTATGATGCCAGAGATATTAGTGTTATTGTATTTCGTACAATGCGCGATTTGATGACAACAGAGTCATCAGATAAAGTGGCTTCAGACTTAGCTTCCAAGACTGAAAAAACAGACTCAAATGAAATAGGAGAACTTTGGAAAGATAATAACCCACTCGTTGCTTTTTTGAGTAAAGTTCGTCCACCATTAAAATTTGATGGCGATACTTTTATTTTCCGAATCAATCAAGAATCAGGTGTTCCGAAAGGAATAGCACCGGAAACTGTCATTAAAGCTGTTTTCTCCGCTACAAAGGAAGAATTATCTCCAGAAAGAGTTCAAGAAATAGCTAGTTTTCTGCCAGATAAAGTTAAGGCTATGTGGAACGAAGCTTAAAAAATTGATATTTTCCCCATTCTTTCGTTTTATATTTGGGTGGGGAATTTAAAAGTATTTTTGTCGATAGCTTCGCTGTGCCGCAGGCAATCGCAAACAGAAAAATAGTAGAATAAATTGGAGGATAAAGGTACAATAGAGATTCAGTAATTAACAATTAACAATTAATAATTACCCCTTCTTTTAAGAAAGGGATTGACATTTAAGGAAATTTTTTGATTTTATCCTCTTAAAAGGGGAGGCTTTAAACCTGATCTGACATAACATTTACATTTTAAATATGAACAGAAAATTAAATGCTTAAGGAAAAAATAAAAGTCAGAACTAATCTAATGAAGATAAGAAAAATTTTTACAGGATCAAAAATGATCTGAAAGCATTTTATAACTCATGTGAGAAAACGATAGAGTTGATAGGGATGTGCGGGGATTTATTTTTCCGTTAATTATAGAGTAAAAAATTTGACAAATACGATCTTTCCTGACTAAAAAATCACGATTTTCCATTATGACCTAATTTTTTCGGCTTCCAGATTCAATTAATAGAATCATAGTGTAGCTAAATTGTCAGGTCTAAATAATTATTATCTAGTTCTTCATTGTTTCTCAGGATAGACTCATCTTACTTCGATTTGATGATAAATATCTGTAGTTGAAAATTAAAGATTGGGAAGGCGGATTTCTATGAAACTCCACTATATTATTTTAAATAAAACTCTAAGCTAAAGACCTTCCAAACGACCTACAAGTTTCATATAAATAAATACCCGTCTGTTACATTTTATTTATCCTTTTTTTTTACCACAAATGAGCGTCTTAATTAGGACTTGTGAATTAAATTAACTCTAAAAGCATTTACAAATCGAGGCTAAAACCTTTTTTATGTTGATGCAAACATAAAGTACAATATTTTCGCTTCTTAAAGCTCAAAAACTTAGGACTTTGAGCAAACTTAGGGGAAAAAATCTCTAACAATTATTCCTCCTGACTCCTGACTCTTACCCCCGACAAAAAAACTTTTTCAGAACCCTAATTAGAGAAAAATAGAGCAATGATTCAGACAGCTTTCACACCTTTTCAAACCAAACTTAGTACAAACTTAACGAAGAACACAATTACAGTTTTACAAATTAATCTCGGCAAACGTTGTAATCTTGCCTGCGCTCATTGTCACGTGGAAGCTGGACCAAAACGAACAGAAGAACTTTCCCCAGAAATTTGTCAACAACTAATAGAATTAATTAATCGGTTTCCCCAAATTAAAACAGTTGATTTGACTGGCGGTGCGCCAGAAATGAATTATGGTTTCAAACCATTGGTTGAGTCTGCTAGAGCGAACAATAAAGAAGTAATTGTCCGTTCTAATTTAACTATTTATTTTGTAGCAGAATTTGAGGATATTCCCGAATATTGCGCTGAAAATGAACTCAGAATTGTTGCATCCTTGCCTTGTTATTTAGAAAATAATGTTGACAAAATGCGCGGTAATGGTGTCTATAATGAATCGATTCGAGCTTTGCAATGGTTGAATGATTTAGGATACGGAATAAATCAAAATCTCATCTTAGATTTAGTTTATAATCCTCCGATTCCAACTACAGATGAATTTGCTCTTGCTCCCAATCAAAAAAAATTAGAGCAAGATTATAAGACTTATTTAAAAGAACATTTTAATATAGAGTTCAATCAACTATTCACAATTACTAATTTACCTATAGGTAGAACTAAATTATCTCTCAAAAACAGACAAATATATCAGCCTTATTTGCAGTTTTTGTTATCAAAATTTAATCCTGATACTGTAGAAAATTTAATGTGCCGAAATGAGTTATCAGTTGATTATTTAGGTAATATATATGACTGTGACTTTAATCAAATGGAAAATCTTCCGGCTCAAACTAAAAAAGGTGAAAAAATCATACTGTCAAACTTATTACAGGCTGATAATTTAGACTTAATAGAACAAGTGCAGACAGCCAATTATTGTTATGGTTGTACGGCAGGTTGTGGTTCTAGTTGCAGTGGGGTATTAGTTGACTGATGACGTAAGAATTATTTGGATGATTGAATTTATGAATAATCATTAAAGAGTAATTGGGGGCTAATTTAACTTCCCTAATTTTAATTTTAAAATACAGCACCCATAGGAGTTAATGTAGTACAGCTTAATCATCATCCCTGTTAAAAAAAGTCAAAAAATCGGTGAAAATTCTAGAATTTTGTACCTCCCAACAATTGCAACCTGCGGTATAATCTTAGAAGGATTAACTATTATCTATAATTAGTGAAGTTATTTTTAGTATAATTGCCAAATAACTTAATGTCAAAAACATCTTTAACTCTATCTCCCAAAATTGTTGCCGCTAGTTTTCATGCACTTTCCGATCCGTTACGAGTTCAAATATTAGAACTTTTACGGCAACAAGAGTTATGTGTATGTGATATATGCGATCGCCTAAATGTTTCCCAGTCGAAATTATCTTTTCACCTGAAAACTCTTAAAGAAGCCTCCTTAGTTGCAGGTCGCCAAGATGGTCGTTGGATATATTATAGCCTTAATTTATCTCAGTTTTTTATCTTAGAAAAATATTTAGCAGAATATCAAACAATTAACCCCTTGCCAGCCCACCTTTGTGCCGAAAATGAATAAACAATGAACAAATATTAAAATGCTGAAAATACTGATTTTAGTTTTTCAGCTCAGACAATATACGTCAAAAATTAATCCTGTAAAAAACTAAATGGAGGGCAATAACTTAGTTGAAATTTAACCTCATAACACGATACAAATATTAAAATGCTGAAAATACTGATTTTAGTTTTTCAGCTCAGACAATATACGTCAAAAATTAGTCCTGTAAAAAACTAAATGGAGGGCAATAACTTAGTTGAAATTTAACCTCATAGCACGATATAAAAACTGTGCTATTCATTTTAGGAGTGTGAATACCAAATACCCTAAAATATTTAAGGGAGCAGATCGAGCCTCTAGTCACTATAGTTAAATATAAATAGCTGGACTAGACTTTAGTTATCGCAAAAATGATTAACCAACAAGTAGAACGAAACATCAGACTTTTACTAGAGACTCGTGAGTGCCCAAACTGCTATTTAGAGGGTGCGAGACTAGGAGGAGTAAACCTGGGAGGAGGTAATCTTGGAGAAGCAAAACTACAAGTAGCCAACCTAGCAGGAGCCAAGTTAGGAGGGGCCAACCTTGGGGGAGCTTATTTAGGAGGCGCTTACTTGGGAGGAGCTTACTTGGGGGGCGCCAATTTAGGAGGAGCTTATATGGAGGGTGCCAATTTAGAAGGAGCTTATTTAGCCGGAGCTAACTTAGGGGGTGCTTATTTAGTTGGAGCTAACCTTGGGGGAGCCAACTTTGAAGGAGCAAACCTTGGGGGAGCGAACCTAGAAGGAGCTAGCTTGGAAGGAACAATTTTCAGTGGCGCGATTATGCCTGATGGTACAAGACATAAGTAGTTGAAGTAACTGAGGCTGACCCTAATCAGTTAGAGCAGGGGCTTCTGTATTGATTGATAGGGGATTAGGCAAACCTAGCCTTGGGAGCAAGCTTAGGTCTTACATCCCGTCCCACAGCACCAGAGGGCTGCTCCATCTGTCTTTTGTATTCTGATTCCTTCTGCTCTAATATTGTCTAGTGCATTACCATTTCTATCATGTATAGTTCCACAGTGAGAAAATGGACTTATTCTCACATCTAATACTACTGCCTCAACCTGATAGAAACAATTAGAGCAAAGTTTTGAACTTGGTAACCATCTTTCAACTTCTACTAATTTACCGTCGCTGCGTTCTAATTTGTAATATCAAATCCGCTCTTGTTCGGTATAGTTAATTAGGAGTTAAGAGTTATATCAAATCCCCTTAATTCGATCTAAAAAAATGTTGGAACGTAAATTAAATAAGACCGTAAATTTCTGGTTTAGGCCTTGGAAAAGTCTTGAAAGTAATTAATTTTCTCCGATTTTAATTTGTTCTCATTCCTTCATTTTTAACCATGACTCCTGTAGGGACGTTTCGCTCCGCGACATGTAAAACGTAGTTGTGCGCTAGCTAATAGCCATTCGCTAATCAACTATTTAATTCTACCAATGCTACCGGATTTGATATTAGGAGGAAACAAGAAAGAGGAAAGAGGAAAGAGAATTACAAAGATTAGCAAATTAGGTAGCTAGGACAATTTTTTTCTACCTAATTAAACAGATTTGATATTACCTAGAAAATTGACAAATATTTCCCATCCACAATCAAATATACAATCAGATATACTTTGAGGCAATTTGCCAATTGATTTAAAGTATAGCAGTTCTCATCCTTTATGAACTACAGTATTTTTTCTATTCCTTATGTCTTATTCCCTCACAGGAGTGCGCTACCAGGTGCGTCTGTCGCCGACGCGGGGTCGCACCGCTATTGCCTGACGGATCTTTTGCCTGACGGAGCTGTTGCTAAAAATCTAAAACTTGTATATCTCACCAAGAGCGAAAAATTCTATATATCTGAATTATAAACCATATTTTTAACATGAATACTCTCTACTACTACCGTTTGATTTTCACCGACCAACTTAATGCTAAGTTTATGTAGAAAATCCTGACATGAATTACTTAGCGGAGGCTCATAGAAATCACTAATCCCCATAGTATTGCCCTGGGATTAATTCATAATGATTTGATACGTCGCGAAATTTTGTACGGCGAAATATTTTAAGCAATAACCAAAACAATAAAATAGAAACGTAAATATATGCTCAGAAGGCCATTGAGTTATGTTAACTTTAACTTGCTCGAAATCAGAATAAATGGCCATCAAAACTATGAGGCCCATACATTTTTTCAAGTGGATAGGTAAAAAGTTTAATCCTAATGGAATACCAGTAACTGCGGTTTGTATTCTTGCAGTTCTCAGTTTACTATTTGTCAGGCAGGTAGGAAAATTGCAGCCCCTAGAGCTAGCTATGTTTGATTGGATGATGCGCCTACGCCCTCATCAAGGCCCAGATCCAAGGCTGTTAATAGTGGAAGTAACCGAGGAAGATATTCAGTACCTGAAACAGTGGCCAATGTCCGATCGAGTTTTGGCAAATGTTTTTGCTTCATTACAACAGCATCAACCCCGAGTAATAGGTCTAGATATATACCGAGATATTCCTAACCCACCCGGTTATTCAGAATTGGTAACGCAACTAGAGAAACCTAATGTTGTTGCTATTACTTTTGTTGGCAATTCATTGATGAGTAAAATATTACCACCGCCAACAATGCCAGTGGAAAGAATTGGGTTTAATAATATTACCATCGATCCAGATGGTATAGTTCGTCGTCATTTAATGTTTACTTCTGACGGCAACAGCATAGTCACTTCATTTGGTCTACAATTAGCTCTTATTTATTTAAAAGAATATGGCATATTGCCTGCTGTAACTAAAGAAAATAAATATCAGTTAGGCAGCACATTGTTTGAGAAACTAGAATCAAATTCTGGAGGATATCAAAAAGTTAATTCTAAGGGCTATAGAATTTTAATTAATTACCGTACTCCTCCTCACTTTATAGCTCCTAAAATTTCGATCAAAGATGTTTTAAATGGCAACTTTGACCCAAAATTAGTTACAAATAAAATTGTGATTATTGGTACTACAGCTCCCAGTATAAAAGACTTATTTTTTACTCCCTACAGTTTTGCTCAATTAAACCTGCGGAAGATGTCAGGAGTAGAACTTCATGCCCAAATTACCAGTCACATTCTTACTGCAGTTTTGGATAATCAAAAGTTATTTTGGTACTGGTCTGAATCAACAGAAATATTATGGATTTTAGCTTGGTCATTAGTTGGTGGAAGTATAACGTGGAATATTCGCCAACCTCTACTTTTGGCTTTAGTTAATCTTTTGGCTTTAAGTCTTTTAACAGGAATAAGTTATGGAATTTTTCTTAGTCAGGGATGGATTCCTGTAGCAGCACCAGGATTAGGAATATTTATTACAGGTGGGGTAGTAATAATTTACAAAATGCAGGAATTTTGGCAACAACAAAATATGGTGATGAAATTATTAGGTCAACAAACTTCTCCAGAAATTGCTAAAGCTCTTTGGCATGAGCGATCGCATTTAATTGATTCTGGAATTTTACCTCCTAGAACTGTTAAAGCAACTATCTTATTTACGGACTTAAAAAACTTTAGCACTATTTCCGAGAAAACATCATCAGAAGCTTTAATAATTTGGTTGAATGAATACTTGAGTGAAATGACAGATATTGTCCTAAATCATCAAGGAATAGTGAATAAATTTACTGGGGATGGAGTCATGGCAGTATTTGGTATACCGGTACCCCGTAACAGTGTTGAAGAGATTGCTATAGATGCTCAAAATGCAGTTAATTGTGCTTTAGCAATGAGCGAACATTTATCACAATTAAATCACAAATGGCAACAGCAAGGTTCCCCACAATTAAAAATGCGGGTGGGAATTTATACAGGTATTATAACTGTGGGTAGTTTGGGTGGAAAAAATCGCTTAGAATATGGAGTAATTGGAGATAGTGTAAATATTGCTTCTCGCTTAGAAAGTTTTGAAAAAGACCGTCATCCGGGTATTTGTCGAATTTTGATTGCTAGGGAAACTTTAGAACATTTAGATGGAAAATTTCAAGTAGAATCTTGGGGTAATTTAATTTTAAAGGGTAAGCAAATACCGGTTAATGTGTATTTGGTTAATGGTAAAAATATTTGATAAGTTGGTTGTTTAGCATTTAAACTATATATCCCATTTGTGGGAAAGGGAATACCGGAGTGCCGGAGCTGAGAATATAATATTATCTAAATTATCTAAATGAAGGACAGCTTAACTTCTTCAGAGGTCATCCTCTCTTAGTCTGTCAACAATAACTAGACGAAATAGATGTGTGTATACGAATTGTATTGGAAAATGAAGATAAGAATTCCCTTGCTTCAGCGATGGGATGTCCAACTCAAAAACAAATGGCTTTTCGGTGAGTAGTTATGACAAAATATTGAAGAAGGCAGAAGGCAGCTATGCTGTTTGCTCCGCATTCCGTAGGAAAGGCGTGATGTAAAAATTGCATAGGGATTCTAACCCTAAACAATTTGAAGCACTCCCGTTGACGGTGGGGTATTAAACCCGCTACAGAAAAGATAAAAAATAACTTTGAAAAATTTCTCTTAGCAATGGTGACAAGACGATCGAAATACAGTTTTGATAAAAATCTAGTTTTCGGGTTACACCACCTAATACCACTAGGAATAATTATTGCTACAAATAGCTAGGCTATTTCTTAGGAGCCAGGAGCCAGGAGTCAGAAGTCAGAATGAATAGCTTTGGTATCATTTATTAGGTTATAAATTATCTTTTTACTCAAAGGGACATCTACTTTAAAATCTTTTAATCACCCTAATTGTTCGTAACATTCTGTTTTCAAATTAGTATAACCTAGATAAGAGTTTGAGACATTATTAGCTAATAAATTATCCTAGCTAGTCTAGGAGAGCCAAACAAATTAACTGGCAACTAAGCCTACCCCTACAATATAAAAAGACAATTTATAGTTCGAGCAACTATAATTGTAATAAGTCATTTTCTATATTAGAGTCAACAGATTTACTCCATATAACAAAATAGAAGCTCTAATATACAATCCGGTTATACAGTAATTGCAAAATTACTTCCTCTTAATACATATGTTCTATTGAATGCGAATTATATAATTCATGCTATTCAAATCCTTTCTTTCTCCTAACTCCTAACTCCTAACTCCTAACTCCTCGGTAATACGATAACTAATTACCCTGATTTTATATAAACCATAAAGATGAGTCTGCCAAAACTAGATATTTGATAGAGTACAAGTATTTTCCAAATCAAAAAAAATCATACTTCTCAACTAAAACTAACACCAACCATGACTATTTACCAAAAAAAAATATCTTCTTCTGTTGCCTTAAAAACTATTTTTTTGACATTAATTCTGGGATTATCTACTATTTCCTTGCCCAGAAGTATATCTGCAAATCCTGTTCCCCAGGTAGAAAATGGTACAGAAGATAGCGCTCCAGGAGGAACAAGAGGCAATTGTTTATACGCAGACCAAAAACCCCTAACTGCTCTAATTCCAGAGACAAATAAAAAACAGGAATTAACTCTAGCAGCACATCCCACAATATTTATCTATGTGCCACAAACAGGAACAGAAGCTGCAGAATTTATCTTAGTAGATTCCAATAACAAAGAAGTCTATGAAACGATACTATTATTACCTGAAACTTCTGGTGTAATGGAAATCGTAATTCCTACCAATGCTCCAGAACTAAAAATCGGCAAAAATTATAACTGGACATTTACTTTAATCTGTGAATCTGCCAATCCCCAAGTTTTTGTCAAAGGGTCAATTCAAAGAGTTAATCCAACTCCAGATTTGACAAAAAATTTACAGCAAACCCCGGAGAGCGATCGCTGGTTAATCTACTCTCAAGCTGGCATTTGGCATGAAACACTTCTGACTTTAGCCCAACAACTTAGAGCCAATCCAAATGATACTAAACTAACCTTAGAATGGAAAAATTTACTCAATTCTGTAGGATTAAGTAACGTAGCTACAGAGCCATTAAAGCAACTGACAAAATAATCAAATAGAGTTGCTAATTTGATTATTTGGCAACTCTTTGATATCCTCCCGACACTAAAGCTATCCCTATGGCGCAGGATTCCCAAATAGTGCTACCCAAAGAGCGAATAAAGATTAATTTTAAACTCTACCTCACCATCCTGAAAAATTCTGTAAATATCAATTAGCTTGAATTACTCTAAACCAAATAATATTTTCCATATTTTGGGTAATATCTTCTCGAAAAACCGTTCTTTTAAATTCCCTGGACTGTCTTATAAACATTTAATAAATAGGGTTTGCTGAAAAAAAATTTTGGTGAGGTAAGGGAGTCAGTAAACCGTTCTTTTAAATTCCCTGGACTGTCTTATAAACATTTAATAAATAGGGTTTGCTGAAAAAAAATTTTGGTGAGGTAAGGGAGTCAGTAGTCAGGAAAGAGAGTCAAAATCATCAATACTTGATTAAAACTGCACAAATTTTCATAAAATTCAGGAGATTTCCTGGTAAAATATCAACTCTTAATCCCCTTTAAAGATTGGTTTCTTAAAGGTTTCAGATTTATTAAGCAAGCCCTAAATAGATTGAAATCTCTGGCATTAGTAAATAATTTAAACAGAAATCAGTTCGTTACTAAATTCAGAATCGAATCATATTTTTGAGTATTCTGAGCAGTTTCAAGCGGATAAAGTTTCAATAAGCCAATCCCTGACA
>JBARXI010000268.1:0-1682 GCA_049647275.1 Microcoleaceae cyanobacterium | reverse complement strand
AGCCGAATTGAGTGCTTTAACATTTCAACAGACTTGGAATAACACAAGGTTTTGCGATGTAAGCGAGCGGGCGTAATGGCGTAAACGTGTATTTTCTCCCTCTACACGAGTCATGTAAGTCTTGCTCCTCACGGGGTGACAAGCTAGTTAAAAGCTATATATAGAAAGGAATTTGTCGGATAAACTGAATAATACTTCAACTAAAAGAGTACGCTTATTGAGAATGAATGGGGTTTGGTGCGATCGCAAAACAATCGCACCAAACCCCCCCATCCAGGGTTGATTATTTATTCATTAAAATAATTTTTGAAACTGTTGAAAATATGATAAAAAAGGGTTAATAATTACAAACAAAAAAGAAAAAAAGTGAATATTTTAGGCTTTTATCAAGACCACATTGAACAAAAATTGAGTCCGTCTCAAGTAATAACATTACAAATATTGTTATGTTTAATTTCCCGGTACAAAACTATACAAATATCAAAACTAACTAATTATTTTTCTCTACCAATTAAATCAGAAAGTAAGCGAAAACATATACAAATATTTTTAACTATCAATGAATTAAGTTTACCTATTTTTTGGTTTCCTTTAGTACAAATTATGGTAGAAAAAATCTTCGATTTCAACTCAGAATTAGTATTAATTTTAGATAGAACTGAGTGGCAAAATACTAATATATTAATGATTAGTGTGGCTTGGAAAAAGCGAGCATTACCCATATATTGGAAATTTTTAACTCATCAAGGTTCGAGTAATTTAACAGAGCAACAAGCAGTAATGCGTCCTGTATTTAAACTCCTGAAAAAATACAAAATAATCCTCATAGCAGATAGAGAATTCCACAGTATTTTCCTATCACATTGGCTGAAAGAATATCAAAAATATAACGTATATTTTGCATTGAGACGAAAAAAGTCAACCATGGTCAAACGGGGTAAAAAATATTGTAAGATATCAGAGTTAAAGGTAAATATTGGTGAAGCTAAGTTATTATTAAATCAAAAAATCACCAAAATAAAGAAAGTAGGAATGTACAATTTACTGATATATAAAAAACAGAGATATCGTCACAAATCTGTTTCAGAAAAATGGTATATTTTAACCAATTTATCCACCGCGGGAAAAGTTAAAAAAGTATATAGTCAAAGAATGGGAATTGAGGCAATGTTTAAAGACTATAAAACTGGTGGTTATAATCTGGAATCATCAAAAGCCAACGAAAAAAGGTTGAATAATTTAATTTTATTGATAGCTCTTTCATACACAATCAATTCATTGGCAGGAGAAAAAATCAAAAATCAAAGAATTCAAGAATATATTTTAAGAACTAATGAAAAAGCGGTCGAGGGATGGCGAGGTCTCCTCGCCATATCCAATCGACCAAGACAAGCAGAAAATACAGAAGGCACAGTAATTTCTTCCTAGGATTATTTGGTATTAACTGGATAGTAAATGATAATTTTATGTGGGAATTAGTAGGAAAATTAATGATGCTAAATCCTCATAAAACCTTATTTTATCGAAGAGGGATTAAAGCGATTCATACAGTATTTAATAAGACCGTAATTTTTGACTAATAATTGATTAATAAAAGTAAGTTTTAAGTTTTTTCATAATATTATTCAGAAGTTTGCTTGAACTATTGTTCAACGCAGGAGTTGGGTGTAGTGGGGGGGCGT
>JBARXI010000267.1:0-6582 GCA_049647275.1 Microcoleaceae cyanobacterium | reverse complement strand
GATAATATATTTAATAGTTCGACTCTTTTTGAGGTGAATGTATCTGTGGTTAAATTATTTTCTAAATAAACAATTCCGCTTAATTGACCTTGATTAATTAGGGGTGTACAGAGAATTGATTTACTTTTTGTGGCGATAATATAAGGGTCATTAATAAATTGTCCTTGGTTAGCTGCATCGTTGAGTACAATATTTTCTTGGCTGCGAATTACATAGTTAATAACGGTAGTTGGTAATATGGGAAGTGATGTTTGGGCGTCTGTAGATTCGATGGGAATTGATTGTAAAATTGTTACTTCGTCGCTATCTATTTTTCCTTGAGCTTCTATAACCCAATTTCCTTCATGGTTGAGAATCAGAAAAGCTGTTTGCGCCCCGGCGTTTTCGATGGTAATTTTCATTAAGTTGTGCAGGAGATTTTCCAGCTTAATTTCACCAGAAATTGCTTGAGATGCTTTCATTACTGTGGTTAAGTCGAGAATTTCTCCATCATTGCCGGAGGTCGAAATAGTTGTGCTAATACCTTTTGATTTAGTTTTATTTGCTACTCCTAATAAATATTGGGGATATTCCTCTTCTAATTGTTTGACTTTTGCTTTTGCTCCCCAACGGATGTAACAATGATGCGCGTTTCTGAGGTAAAGTTGACCTATTTCTTGTCTGTCAAGGGCGAGATAAAATTCTGCTGCTCGTTCGTAAGCTAAGGCTTCTTCATGGATAAATTCATATTTTTTTGCTCCTTGAATTGCGCGATCGTACAGTTCTTGTGCTTGTAAAGTTTGTCCTAATATTCTGGCTTTTTCTGCTTCTACTAAATCATATTTGTGCTGGAAATTTTCTCGGCAATGTCCAGTACACATTTTCATTATTTCTTGATTTTTTTCTACTTTCTCTAGTAATTGTTTTTGTTTAGTTGGCTCTGAATAATGATAATTAGCTAGGAAAGTAAGAGATGAATAGAAATTATATTGAGGGGCTAGTAAATATTTGGCACAGGCATCAATATTTTCTTCAGCTTTGATTTGATAATCAATGGCTTTATCGTGTTGTTTGAAAAGGTAAAGTAGAAATATTCTGGCAAAATAAGTTAGAAATAACAACCATTCAATTTTCTTTTCCGTCCAATCATTTAAGTAAGATTCTTCTGCTAATGAGGAATCACCAATGAAAATAAAATCTCTTTGCTTGTTGATTAAATTGTTTACTATTTGATGACATATATGTGTGTAATTGGTACAATACTCTATGTGCAAATTATTAATTAATTGAAGATACTGGTCTCCCTTTTTCCAGAGACTTTCTAGATTATCGCCTCCAAATAAACTGATCAAATAATAATCAACAAAACAGTAAGAAGCATAAGTATAATCTCCTACATCTATAGCTTTTTGAAAGCCATTAATACATTTTTCTTGTACTTCAATATTTATCAGAGATTGTTTCCAATGCCACGCTAATCCATAATATTGGTGGATAAACAGAGGCTCTAATGAAGATATATTGAATTTTTCTTGCAACTTCAAAGATAGCTGTCCAAACTGATAGCCCAAGTCAATATCTCTAGAAGAAAAAGATTGGAGTAAAGAGTAAAAAATATAGCTACCAGCAGCTTGAGGAGGATTACCATATTGAATACAGAGATTAATTTGAGTTAATACAATCCAAGAAATTAAAGGTGAGTTTGTACTAGCTACAGAAGGTATTATCTCTTGTAAAATTAGGATAGCCGCAATTTTATAAGGATCTGTCATTTCTGGAAGATGAATTAAATCCTGAATCTGCTTATCTTTTAAAAGAAATTGTAAATGCTTATATTCTTGATCGGTTCTTTTTGTTACTTCATCCGAACTTTGAGGCACATCTATATCTATTTTGGGTAAAGCCAAAGCTTTACAAAAATTTTCTATTGCTTCTTGTTGCTTAAATTCAGCAAAAGAAGAAAGACCTCTAATTTTATATATCGTTACCCGATCAAGAGTATCGTAGTTTTTATTTAGCAAAACCTCAGAGTAGTTTTTAACTTTTGCATAATCGGCTGTTAAATAAAGAACTTCTAAAAGTTCTAGGTGAATTTCAAATATTAATGATTTTTGATAGTTCCATTGGTTAGAATTTACAAGTTTTACCCCAGTTTCTATATACTTTAATGCCGTTTCATAAGCAGTTGATGCTTTAGCTTTTTTTCCAGCTTTAAGATTTAATTTAGCTAACTCATCTTTTTCTAATTGGTCAGTAATTAAATCCAAACCTTCATTAAATTGATTAACAATATCAAAAATATTATTCTGTAACTCTTCCTCTTTATTCCGAGTCTCTTTAATATTTTTCAGTAACAAACGACCTACTTGTAGATGAACTTGCTTTTTTTCTGCTTCTGGTATCAATGAATAAGCAGCTTGTTGTACTCGGTCATGTAAAAATTTGTAGGGAATAAATGTAGAATGCTGAGATGAGATATCTGAGCTATTTGATAATTCTTCTGGATTCCAAAGCAGAGGAACTTTATAATTATTGTCTAGAGGAATTATTAAACCTTGATCCAAGGCAGACTGTATTTCTTTAGCTGTAACTTCTTGAGATTTATTATTGACAATTGAAATAATTTCTAAATTAAAATGGTTTCCAATACAAGCCGCTAATTTGAGAACTTGTTGAGTTTTTTGATCCAATTTTTCAATTTTTCTGACCATCAAGTTAACTACATTATCGGTAATAGATACACTTTCAATTTCGTCTATATTCCATTGCCAATAACTTTGTTGATTATCTTTTGATTGACGAGAGTTAAATACTAATAAATTTTCTTGGTATAAAGAATAAAGTAGTTGAGTCAGGAAAAAAGGATTGCCTCCTGTTTTTTTGGCAACTAATTCAGCTAAAGGTTTAGTAATTTTTGTTGAGCAACTCAGGGTATCAGCAATTAATTGATTAATATGATGAATTTTTAAGGGGTAAAGGGTAATTTCATTAACTGGTACTTTTGCTTGCTTAATTTTCTCTAAAGTGTGCATTAGAGGATGAGTAGGATTAACTTCATTATCTCGATATGCTCCAATTAAAAGAAAATATTGGTTATCTGAATCTAATATTAATTGCTCAATTAAGTTCAGAGATGGTAAATCTGCCCATTGTAAATCGTCAATAAAAATTACTAAAGGATGTTCTTTTTTACAAAAAAGACTCAAGAATATTTGAAATAATAAATTGAACCGATTTTGACTTTCCTTACCTCCTAATTGTTCGACTGGAGGTTGTTGCCCAATTATTTTTTCTAGTTCAGGAATTACATCAATAATAATTTGACCGTTATTTCCTAGAACTGCTAAAATTTTATTTTTCCAAGTTTGTAAAGTTATGTCCGGTTCGCTTAGGAGTTTACGGATTAAGTCTTGAAATGCTTGAGAAATAGCTGAATAAGGGATATCTCGCTGCAACTGGTCAAATTTCCCACTAATAAATCTTCCTCGTTGCTTTGTAATAGGTTTGTGAATTTCATTGACTAAAGCAGATTTACCAATTCCTGAATAACCAGAGATCAAAATCATCCCAGTTTTTCCAAGACTTACTTGCTCGAATGCTGTTAAAAGTTGCTCGACTTTTTGTTCTCTACCATAGAGTTTTTGAGGAATATGAAACTTCTCAGCAATATCTTGATTTCCTAAAGGAAACTCAGAAATTTTTCCTAAAGTCTTAAATTTATCCAGACAGGTTTCTAAATCTGCTTTAATTCCCAAAGCATTTTGATATCTTTCTTCTGGAGTTTTTGCTAATAATTTGCTGATGATCTTTGATACAACTAAAGGAAGATCGGGAATTAGTTCATGTACTGGTAATGGTTGTTGTGCAATATGACAATGAACTAGCTCTATAGGATCGGTTGTTTCAAAAGGAAGTTTATTGGTTAAAAGTTCATAGAAAGTTACCCCAAGGGAATAAAAATCACTGCGATAATCTATTCCTCGATTCATTCTACCCGTTTGTTCCGGGGCGATATAAGCTAAAGTTCCTTCTAATTGATTGGGGGGAATAACTGTCAGAAATTCTTGGGATAAACGGGTAGAAAGGCCAAAATCAATAATTTTTAATTGCTCTGTTTGAGGGTTATAAACTATATTGGAGGGGTTAATGTCTTTGTGGATAATATTAGCCTGATGAATTGCAGCTAAACTTTCTGTTGTTTTAATCGCAATCTTCAGAAAGTTTTCTAAACTTAATTGACCTTGGGATAGTAATAGGTTTAAAGATTGACCGCCAAAGTCTTCTAAAAGCATTACTAAACTATTATCATATCTTTGTAAGTCGTAAGCTTTAATAATACTATCTAGATTTAAGGAACGAGTAATTTCATATTCCTGTTTATAACGGATTAGTTCTGAAGCTGTAGGATAATTTTCTTTGAGAATTTTCAGAATGATAGGTTGATTATCTGGCTTCATAATAGCTCGATAAACTAAGGAGTTAGGACTTTCATAGATTTTTTCGATAATGTCGTAGTTTTTCATAGTCTTTTATAAATCAAGATTTTTAGCTAGTTATTTTTATCGGATTTGGTACTATATAGTTGCTATTTATAAAAAAAACCCGCGTTTGTATGAAGCGGGTAAAGCGTATACTGATTTTAATATATAGTCGTTTCAGTTTAAATTGATAGAAGGGTTACCTGCTGTTACAGGGTTTCATCTTTGGAAATAACTACATGTAGGTTAGAAGAATTAAGTAGAGCTAGATGGAATATAAGGATTTTTTGCAACAAATTCATCCTTTTTTCTATTATCGATCCATTCTGTTAAATCATTCTTAGTAAGCTGTGATCCTAATTGAGGGCGTGGAGGATAGGCTAAAGTAAGCTTCATCAAGAATGGAAGATTGACGTCTGGATCTTGTATTTTTCCTTGAAAAATATTATTGTCAATTAAAAACAGATAACCTAATGACGGATAGTCCGATTCGCCCAATTCAAAAGAGTTAAATATAGGGAAAAGATATTCTGGATTCTCTTCTTTTATATTAGAACCAAAAACAGCTTCCAGTAACTTCCATTCTTTAATAGTTTCAGATTTTCCGGGACAAGCTCTGAACAATTTCTTCAAATGATTACCAACCATCATTATAGAAATAGAAGCAGAAGCATCAGTCCTTTCTATACATTGATCTTTCTTGTTAGGACTGATAAAATAAGTATTTAATTTAATAGCAACGTCACGTTTCGTATTATAACTATTCCCGTCTACTTCAAAAGGTGTTTTTAACGGTTCATTATCATCACTCCATCGCCAAATGTAAGCAATGATTTGAGAAATTTGTTTGGCTTGCTGATAAAGAACCAATAAAGCTGAGTTGATTGATGGCCTTTGTTCATTATTACTTGTATTTTCCAATACCTTATATAATTGACTAGCCTTCTCTAATAAATTACGACCGCCAAATCCAGACATAAGTTCTATCCTTCATTATTTAACTACAAAAAAACCTAGAATTATCCTAGAAAATCTTATGACTGAGTCACTTTATAACATTGACTACAGAAATAATCTTAACAGTTAATCATAACCACAATTTTTTTCTTTGTCAATGGATTCAATTATCAAAGATCGGGTTTAGAATGCCTAATGCCATTTATCAAAGGTCAACTTGTGGTCAAGTGTTAAATTTAATCAGCAGAGCAATAAAATAATTAAACTTGAGAATAAATTTCTGTGACTGTAGTTGTCAGAACTTGATATTCATCTTTTTTTTCCATATTAATTGCTTGTGACATCCACATATCGCAATCTTTACAAGCTGTTCTTTTTTCTAATTCATTCAATATTAAATCTCGTCGAAGTTGCTTAAATAATTCTCCAGACCAAATCTCTTGTAATGTTTGTTGATGATAATCTCCTAAACTTTGAATATCTTTGTCAAAGCCTAATCTAAATAAGGTTTCAATACAATAATATATTCTGCCATCAGGCAAAACTGCCATTTCTATAAAAGGAAATAAACAAGCCCATCGCCCTTGAGCTTTTTGTTGATAATATTGGAGAGATTTTTGTACTGCTTGATTAGTTTTTTTAAGTCGCATATTGGTTTGTTGATACTCGGCGACATTTAAAATAAAAATACTATCTACTTTCGATAACCAACGATTGAAAAATAGTCTTTCTTCTTCTACTGTTACATCTTTATTTCTGACAAAAGATGTTCTGACTTCACAGGAAATTCCTAATTTATCTCTAATTTTCAGGAAATTAATTACATTAGTTTCTACTCGGTTAAAATCGGCTCCTCTAACTTTTAAATAAGTTTCTGGAGTTGCTGCATCAATACTAATATCAATACTGGTTAATCCGGCTTTTAATAATGCTGTAGTTCTATTCTCATCCAGGAGTTGACCGTTAGTTGTGAGATGAACTTTGGGAACTCCTTGTTGTCTACATAGTTGAATAAAATCTATAATTTGAGGATGCAGAAGAGGTTCTTCAACACTGCCAATAAAAACGGTAATTCCAGCTTTGCCACAGTCTTGTGCTAATCGTTCCATCATCTCCCAAGACATCAGTTTTTTCCCTTGAAAAAAGTCTGTGGTATGAGTTGGTTTTA
>JBARXI010000266.1:0-16608 GCA_049647275.1 Microcoleaceae cyanobacterium | reverse complement strand
ATTTTGAGCAGGCCGTAAATTTATTATATCAACAGGTAGAAAGAATCAGTAAATCTGAATATGAAAATTATAATCGTACAGATTTAATATCTCGCACGTTTATTTGGGTTCTAGAAAATGGAAATCTCCACTACTCTCAAGCTCAACTTAATGCTGCAAAAAAAGCTCTAATTCCACTGTGGGAATTAAGTCGGTTTTCAAAGCGTTATATTTATCCATATCAGTAAAAAATAATAAAACCCGCTTTTTTTAATATCCTTGCCTTACCCAGAAGTCCTAAAAACCTTCTAGCGAGAGTGAGAAGGGGAAAGTATATTATATTATATTTTATTCCCGCAGTTATGTATCACACAGAATAAATATTTACGCCACTCAAAATGTTAGATTAGAACAGTCTATATGCAGCAACATTAGTTTTTCAAGTTCAAGGGATACTAATGCGTAAGTTTGCCCATCTTTATTAGCAAATTCTACCTCAAAAGCTTTTCCTTGCTCATAAATTTCTACCACAGTTCCTACTTGACCTCTAGGTAATATTATTTCTTTATCGGTCATAAATTGTGTGGTTTTCATATTCTCTGTTAAAGCTACAGTATCATGTAATTTGATGTCATTCATTGATTTTATCTCCATTAATCAATTGGATAAACTGTCGTTAAACATGGATGATTTTCATTGTTGCGGACAATCCAAGCACTTCTAATTTTTGATGAACCTTGAGCAGTAATTAATTCAAAATAAATGACATATTTTTGCCCATATTTACTATTTTCATTTGTACAAAAATCTTGCTCCTGAGCTACTTGAATTAAAACGTCTATTAAAATTTATTTGTTTCCTAAAGTAATCCCTAGTTTCGATCTAAATAAACGAGCTTTATGTTTGCCATCTTTATGATTTTCTTCTAAAATAGATGCCACTAGATTGTAAGTAATTATCCGGGCATTATATAATCAGCACTTACGCATTGAAAATAGATATAGCGTTTCGCCTTGGTTACGCTACCGCTAAGACACCCTACCAATAGCATTCATGCGTAAGTCCTATAGAAAACTAACCGCTGAATGGCTTCGAGCTTGACAAATCGAGACCAAGAGTTAAAGTTATATAAGTTTGAGAACCATAAAAGAGATAAATGGAAATGCTACAAAATATCAAATCCCAAAGTGAACTGATTAGTAAAATATTGGACTTAAAAAAGAAGATATGGTCAGGGTATTTTGGAGACCCAAAAATCAAGAAATTTTTTGAGGCAGAAATCTCCTATGACTTTCTACTTTTTGACCGATTATTACGCAAGTATAATTGTCAACGTTGCGGAGGTTTATATCTGGGTGGAAATCAAGGGGAAATGCTATCAACATTAGCTTTATTAGGATTCAAGAAAATTTTAGTAGCTGAACCACAACCGGAATTGTTTAAGCAACTTCAAGAGACAGTCGTTTTAGCAAATCAGTTTTTAAGTAGTTATGACAGCCTGATTGATGGCGAGCGAATCACCTTAATTGAGGCTTTTCAATGCGCTATTGGAGCTCTTGAGAGTGAAGCAGAATTTTACATTACATCAGACTCTCATTTAAGTTCACTCTTCAAACCAATAGCAGAAACTATCAATGCCGAAACAATTTATTCTGAGGTAAATGTTGATAATAAGATCGTTGTACCGATCAAAACAGTTGACAGCTTAATAGAAGAATCTTCTGGGGATGTATCAGACTTTAATTTTCTGTATATGAATATTCAAGGAAGCGAATTAGCAGCTTTGGAAGGTGCCCAACAAACCCTTCCTCACCTAGATTCAATCTATCTCGAACAAAACCTAACACCTCGTTATCAAGATAGTCCTAAACCTGAAGAAATAGACAATTACTTACTGAAGCATAATTTTGTTAAAGCTTGGCAATACTTTCTGCCAGACTACGGCGTTAGTTATGACTTTTATATCAATAAAACAAAAAATGGATAAGTCTAAAAGTAGTCTGCCATTAAAGCTAGCCAGGAGTCTAAAAGTTTTTGTTTTTACAAGGCCACTAAGGGAATAAAAAGGTATTTAGCGGTGACAAACTGCCTGTAAGTTTTGCGTGACAAAATAATTTTTAAGCTATTGCCTCAAGAAGTGAACCACCAATGATAGTATGATCTTTATATTAGTTCTTTGAGTATATTATTCAGTTAACTCAAATTACATTAGTTTTCATTGTAGTCAAGGAGTGGGAATGAATACATTACTTAATGAGTTAGTGTTAGAGCAATATAATTCCAGGCAAGGGCAAGAATTTTATCGAAAAGTTATGGGAGATGATGGCCATAATATTCACTATGGCCTTTACAATGACATTAATGATTCTATGCATGATGCTTGTGAAAAAATCATCTATTACATGAGTCAACTTGCTCAGGAAAAAGGTGTTAATTTGCAAGGTGCAAAAGTTCTAGAACTTGGCTCTGGAAATGGTGGAGCAGCCCATTATTTATCTAAAACATTTGATTGTTTTGTTACCTGTGTAAATTTGTGTCCAGAACAAAATAAAGTTAACTTACAACGAGCAGAAGAATTAGGAATTAGTGACAAAATTAATATCTTAGAGTGTGACTTTGAAACATTACCTGAATCATGGCAAGAATCTTTTGATTTGGTGTGGAGCGAAGAAGCTTTTTGTCATGCCAAAAATAGACAGGTTTTATTTGCTCAAATAGCAGGGGTACTCAAAGAGAAGGGGGTATTGGTATTTACTGATATTATGTCCACTGAGCTTGGCAGGGAAAATAATTTGAATAGCTTTAGCGATCGAAACGCTGTCAAAGATTTGGCCACACCAACTGACTATTTTCAGTGTAGCCAAACAAAGTTTAAGAATATTGCTTATCAAGATTTAAGTCACCACCTTCCCATAAATTTTAGGAAAATGATTCAGCAAATAGATAATAACTATCAGGACTTAATACAAAAAGGAGTTTCTGCTAATTATTTGGATAGTTTTCGTATGTCATTAAAAAATCGCCTAGTTGCTACTGATTCTGGTTACTTTAGTTGGGGGTGTTTTGTTATGAATAAGTAAATAATTATCTAACCACAGAAAAAAATCTTGGTTAAAAATCATTGGGCTTGAAAAAAAACGAATGAAGAACATATTTGTTACGGCTGAAATTCCTCAAAAATCTTTAAAGATACTCCAGGATAAATATCAAGTTGATATATTTTCTGAGCAAAGACAAATGAGTCAAGAGGAACTTTACTCAGCTTTAAGTAAAAAAAGGTACGATGCTTTAATCTGTACCTATCTAGATCGGATAACTAAACCACTCCTGGAAACAGTTGGCCAACACCTATCAACGATAGGAACACTAAGTAAAGGTACAAATCATATCGATCGAGTAACCTCTCAGCAAAAAGGAATAGAAGTTTTGAATGTTGATGGGGTGACAACGGACGCTGTTGCTGACTATGTAGTTTGCTTAGTATTGTTAGGAATTCGTAGGTTAGATAAGTACCTAAATCCTGCTAAAAATCATCAGCAGCAATGGTATTTTATGGGGAATTTAGAAGGAACCACCTTATCTGAATCTACTATTGGTATCTTTGGAATGGGAAAAATAGGAACTGAAGTCTGTCGGAGGATTTCTGCTTTTAAGGCTAAAGTATGCTACTGCTCTCGTACTCAAAAATTAGACATTGAAAGAGAAACTTCAGCAGTCTTTTGCCACTTCAATGAATTGCTATCCCGTTCAGATGTCTTGATTGTCTGCTGCGATCTGAATCCATCTACAATTAATCTATTTAACAAAGATAGTTTTCAAAAGATGAAGGCTGGTTCGATTTTTATTAATATATCCCGTGGTGAAGTATGTAATCATGAGGATTTGAACTTTGCCTTGCAGACGAATAAATTGAGGTTTAGCTTATTAGATGTTACCCATCCTGAACCATTGCCTGAGAATCATCCATTACGCGATCGTCAAAATTGTCTCATTTTTCCTCATATCGGAACCAATACATTGGTTAGCAGAGAGAAACTTTGTGACAATTTGATATGGCAAATCGATCGGGACTTACTTCATAAACGCGAATTGCCCGTACAGATTGAAATGCTACAAAACATCAAATCCCAATTAGACTAGGAAATACAAAAAAATACCCAATAGAACGGCTAACCGAACTACTGGGCTTTCATTAAGATTCTAAATTGCTCAAATACGTCGCACTACTTAATAGCAGGGGCACGCATCGGCGACTCAAACCCATCCGTTAATGCCACCTTCCCAGAATCTATCAACGTCGGCACAGAATCTCGCAACCGCGCCGTCAACTTCACAGTTGTCGCATCATAAATCTGAGTAACAATCTTCGGATACAAACCAATACCAATAATTGGCACCAACAAACAACCAATAATAAACACCTCGCGGGGTTCCGCATCCTTGAGAACTTCGTGTTCTACCAACTCCTTATTCTCAGGACCGTACAAAATCTCCCGCAACATAGACAACAGATAAATCGGAGTCAAAATCACTCCCACTGCAGCCAAGAAAATTACCAACACCTTGAAAGTAGGGTTATAAGCATCACTGGTAGCAAAACCAATAAATATCATCACCTCTGCCACAAACCCACTCATGCCAGGCAAAGCCAAAGAAGCCATCGAACAAGTAGTCCACATCGCGAACACCTTCTTCATCTTCTGACCGACACCACCCATTTCATCCAATATTAAAGTATGAGTACGGTCATAAGTAGCTCCCACCAAAAAGAACAAACTCGCCCCAATTAAACCGTGGGAAATCATTTGTAGCACAGCTCCACTCATACCAATCTCGGTAAACGAAGCAATACCAATCAACACAAAACCCATGTGGGAAATCGAAGAATAAGCAATTTTCCGCTTCAAATTTCGTTGGGCAAACGAAGTCAAAGCAGCATAGACAATATTGACAACCCCTAAAATCACCAATATAGGAGCAAACACTGCATGAGCATCAGGCAACATTCCCGCATTCATCCGCAACAGTGCATAACCACCCATTTTCAGCAAAATTCCTGCCAGCAACATATGTGCAGGAGCCGTTGCTTCCCCGTGAGCATCAGGGAGCCAGGTATGTAATGGAAAAATTGGCAACTTCACAGCATAGGCAATCAAAAACGCTCCATATAACAATAGTTGCAGATTAAGAGCATAATCTTTCGCAGCAACCGCCCTCATATCGAACGTAACAGTATCCCCATAAAACGCCATTGCTAAAGCTGCTATCAAAATAAACAGCGAGCCACCTGCCGTATAAAGAATAAACTTAGTTGCTGCATACAACCGGCGTTTTCCACCCCAGATGGAGAGAATCAGGTAAACTGGTACTAACTCCAATTCCCAAACCAGGAAAAACAGCAACATATCCTGCACGGCAAATACAGCAATTTGACCGCCGTACATTACCAACATCAAGAAATAAAACAGCTTTGGCTTAAAAGTTACAGGCCACGCTGCCATAATTGCCAGGGTGCTGATAAAGCCAGTCAGAATAATCAGTGGCATGGATAAACCATCAGCTCCCACTGACCAATTTAAGTCGAGTTGTGAAACCCAAGGGTAACTTTCTACCAGTTGCAGGTCTGGGTTATTAGTGTCGTAGCCTGTGCAGAAGGCAGAAATGATAATAGAAAAATCAATTAATCCAATAATTAAGGCGTACCACCGCACCGTTTTGCCATTTTTATCAGGAATAATCGGAATGAACAAAGATGCAACTACTGGAAATAGAATAATTGTAGTCAGCCAAGGAAAATCAGCCATAAATATCAAATCTCACTTTTAAAATTATTAGGAGTAGGTTTTAGGTTTTAGATTGCAGGTTGTAGGTAACAATACTTTGCCAAGCTATTCATAACTTAATAGGAATAGGTGAGAAAATTGATTTAACACCTAGCACCTACCACCTACCACCTAACACCTACAACCTTCTTCAAATACCAGAGAAAACAACGAAGCCCAAAACTGCCACAAATACGATTAGGGCATAAAACTGAGCGCGACCATTTTCCAAGTATTTCAAACCTTCCCCAGTCAGAAGT
Organism: Microcoleaceae cyanobacterium; assembly: GCA_049647275.1. Classification (GTDB taxonomy): domain Bacteria; phylum Cyanobacteriota; class Cyanobacteriia; order Cyanobacteriales; family Microcoleaceae; genus JASJEE01. Next base: position 10,547 of record JBARXI010000266.1, on the reverse strand, counting down.
GTAATAAAACCTGTTAAATTAACAGCTCCATCAACCACTTTATAATCCACTTCCAACACTTGGCGTGCTAGACGACGACTACCTTTAACAAATAGCTCGTCGTTAAGGTCATCGAGATACCACTTGTTGAGGGAAAAGTTGTAGAGAGGTTTGATTTGTTGCGCGATCGCACCAGGGTCAATTTTACGACTCAAGTACATCAGCGAAGCAAAAGTAATGCCAATCAAAGCAATACCAACAGAGTTACCTGCCATAATCAAAAATTCAGTCAGGTCAAACTCAGCCAACTCCTCAAGCACCTCTGCCAAAGATTCGCCAGGAGCATAGATAAACTGCTCAAAATAATTAGCAAAAGGCGTTCCCAACAAACCAATAATCATTGAAGGAATCGCTAAAACCATCAATGGTAAAGTCATGCTAATAGGAGACTCATGAGGAGAGTCGCTATGATGACCGTGGTCGTGGTCGTGATCTTCATGGTCATCATGGCCGTGTTCTAGTTCTTTCGGGTCCATTGCACCTGGGCCAAAAGCCAGAGCAGGGGTCATCTCCACGTTGTCACCCGTAGAATTTGCAACTATTAATTGCTTTTTAATCTGCTCATCATTACCCCGAAACTCTCCCTCAAAAGTAGAGAAATACATCCGGAACATATAAAAAGCAGTCATTCCAGCAGTTGCCCAACCGACAAACCATAAAGCCGGGTTAGCTCCAAAAGCATTGCCCAGAATTTCATCCTTTGACCAAAAACCAGCAAAAGGTGGGATACCCGAAATTGCCAGAGTACCGACTAAAAAGCAAGCCGAAGTCACAGGCATATATTTCCGCAGCCCGCCCATTAACCGCATATCTTGAGCCAAAACAGGGTTGTGACCGACAACAGCTTCCATACCATGAATCACTGAGCCGGAGCAAAGGAATAGCATCGCTTTAAAATAAGCGTGGGTCATTAGGTGAAATAATCCGGCACTATAAGCACCCACACCCATTGCCATCACCATATATCCCAACTGGGAAATAGTGGAATAGGCCAGACCTTTTTTAATATCGTTTTGGGTCATGGCGATCGTTGCCCCCAGAAAAGCCGTAAAGGCTCCTGTCCAAGCAATAATATTCATTACTACTGGCAGATGTTCAAATACTGGGTACATCCGCGCAATTAGAAATACGCCAGCAGCCACCATTGTCGCTGCGTGGATGAGGGCAGAAATTGGAGTAGGGCCTTCCATTGCATCTGGCAACCAGACGTGCAAGGGAAATTGGGCCGATTTAGCGGCAGGCCCCAAGAAGACCAAAACACCAAACAGAGTTGCTAAACCAGCACTCAAAGCGCCTGTTTCTACAAGCTGCTCCAACCGAACCCCCATGACCTCAAATTCAAAGCTACCAGTAGCCCAGTAAATTCCGAGCATTCCCAGTAGCAAACCAAAGTCACCGACACGGTTGGCAACAAAAGCTTTTTGACAGGCATCGGCTGCTGCTTTCCGGTCGTACCAGAAACCAATCAGCAGATAGGAAGATACACCCACCAATTCCCAGAAGATATAAACCTGGACAAGGTTGGGAGAGAGAACTAGCCCCAACATTGAGGCGCTAAATAAGCTCAAGTAGGCGTAGAAACGCACATACCCAGGGTCGTGAGCCATGTAGCCATCGGTGTAGATCATTACCAAGAAGGCAACGGTAGTGACGATGACTAACATTAGGGCAGTCAGGTGGTCGATGGTGTAGCCCATACTGAGCTTGAAGTCACCTGCTGCTGCCCACTCAAACATCTGAGTATAAATTTCGTGGCCATTAATTTGACTCCAGAGTAAGGCAAAGGAGAGAACCATCGCAGTTCCTAACAGGGAGACAATAAATATTGCAGATCCCTGTCGCAAATTACTGGTGGCTCGACTATAGGATATTAGCCCGAGGCCGACTACCATTGCTCCAAGTAGGGGCAATACTGGAATCAGCCAGGCATATTGATAAAGTGCTTCCATAGATTGATGGTTACTTTATAATTCTTAACAACTAAGTAGGCAAAACTAATAAGCATTCTTACACAGACTTTCCAGGGATCAAAACTATAGATCGATTTTTTTAAAAGTTTTCAGTGTCTAAAAGTCAAGAGTCAAAATTTAAAGGTCAATAGTTATTGGTAGAGTGAGATTTTCAAAAAAGTTTTCTATCATATATATTTTTTTAAGTCAATAAATACCTATAGAAAATGTCTACAATGTAACTAAATTTAATGTACATTTGATGGATTATTCAGATTTTATCCAGCATTCTGGACTTCCATTGACAATTGGCTAAATTGAATGTAGAGGTTTTTTTCAGTATAATTACTTAAGCGGTTGTCTTTCCCAAAGCTAATGTTCGATCGAAAGTCCAAAATTTGCACTTCCATTCATTACTGACTTTATATGAAGCTCAGAGATATATTAGTAGAAACCCCAAAGCTTTCATGGTACTCAAACCTCTATCTCTCAGCCTAGGCAAAATGTGTAGTAAACTTCGCCTAAAAACTGTTCTGATTGTTCCCTTTGTGTTGCAAATCGTTAGTGCAGTGGGTTTAGTGGGATATTTTTCTTTTGCCAATGGACGTCAAAGTGTAGATTCTCTTGCCAACCAGTTGACCAATGAAATTAGCACTCGCATTGAACAGCACGTTTTAGCATATTTGAACAAATCCCACCAAGTATTAAGAGTCACGAATGATGCCATAGAAAGTGGCAATTTAGATATCTATGATTTTGCGACACTCAGGCTTTATTTTTGGCAAGTGGTAAAAGAAAGAGATTTAGAGGATTATCTCTTTTTTGGTAACGAAGAAGGGGAATTTATTGGGGTTGAACATTTAGAAGATGGAGATATTCACTTCAAAATTCGCAACATCGCTACTCAACCTATCCGGGAAACTTATCTACTGAATAATCAAGGTAACGCCAGTGAATATTTGAAAGGTAAAGCATACGACCCTCGCGATCGCCCCTGGTATAAAGCAGCAAAAAAGCTAGGTAAACCAACCTGGAGTCCAATTTTTGCCTCCTTTTCTCGTCAAAACAGCTCCTTGGACATATCCGCAGTCAGACCAATTTTTGACTCAACTGGCCAGTTAGTGGGAGTCCTCTCGAACAAAACCACCCTGGTGCAAGTGACAAATTTCGTGAGTGACTTATACATCAGCCCCAACGGGCAAAGTTTTATTATGGAGCGATCGGGAGACTTAGTAGTTAGCTCCAAAATTCAGGAACCATTTATCATTACTGGAGAAGGTAAAAAACGCAAGATCGAACGTCTAGCAGGAACAAAAAGTAACAACCCTAAAGTGACAGCTACCATCAAAAAGTTACAACAAGATTTTGGTAGTTTTGAACATATTACCGCCAACCAACAACTCAAATTTCCGATTAATGGAGTTTGGCACTATGTTAGAGTCATGCCACTTCAGGATGGTAAAGGTATTGATTGGCTAGTAGTTGTAGTAGTTCCTGAAAATGACTTCATGGCAAAAATCAATGCCAACACCCGTACCACGATTTTATTAAGCGTCACTGCTCTGGTAGTTGCCATATTGGTAGGAACAATTACCACTCACTGGATTACCAGACCAATTTTACAAATTAATTCTGCTGCCAAAGAAATCGCTGAAGGAGAATGGGAAAACAGACTCGATATTAACCGACGTGACGAAGTGGGGGAACTTGCCAACTCTTTTAATCTGATGGCAACCCAACTCAAAAATTCCTTTGCCTCTCTAGAAGCAAAAAACCAACAACTCAAACAACTAGATCGCCTCAAAGACGAATTTTTAGCCAATACCTCCCACGAACTCCGAACCCCACTTAATGGAATTATCGGTATCGGCGAATTTCTCTTAGAAGGTGGCACCGGAGACTTAAATTCACTCACCACTTCCAACTTAACCATGATAGTTTCCAGCGCTCGTCGTCTCTCTAATTTAGTTAACGACATTCTCGACTTTTCTAAAATCAGACATGACAAACTAGAATTACAAATTAGACCTATCGATCTTCGTGGAGTAGTCGAATCAGTAGTTAGCTTGAATCAATTTTTGGTCAGAAAAAAGAAAAATCTGCAATTAGTTGATGCTATTGCCACAGATTTACCACCCGTTTGTGCTGACGAAAACCGTCTACAACAAATTCTCTATAACTTAATTGGTAATGCCATCAAATTTACTGACTCTGGTAAAATCGAAATCTCCGCTTTTCTCAACTCCCCCAACAAAAATCAAGATGAATCTACAGAACTTATAATCATTGTATCTGATACTGGAATTGGTATTCCTGCCGATAAACTAGACCGCATTTTTGAGTCTTTTGAACAAGCAGAAGGCTCAACAGCTAGAGAGTACGGCGGTACAGGTTTAGGGTTGGCAGTCACTAAACAATTAGTCGAACTCCACGGCGGTTGTATTTGGGTTGAATCTGAAGTTGGTATCGGTTCGCGGTTTAGTTTTACTCTGCCAATCTCCCAAGAATCTGTAGCAGAAACCTCTACTGCTCCTACAGTTAATAATATTCGTTATCTTGTCGATCGAGTAGAAAAGTCTGGAGAAATTACCCCGATCGATACTCATATTACTACTATTACTAATAGTAAGTTTCATATTTTAATTGTCGATGATGAAGCTATAAATATTCAAGTTTTGAACAATCACCTGACGGCAAATAACTATCAAGTTACTCAAGCATTAAACGGAAAAGAAGCTTTGGCTGCTTTGGATAATGATAATAATTTTGACCTAATTTTACTAGATGTAATGATGCCTCAAATGTCTGGTTATGAAGTCTGCTCTAAAATTAGAGAAAAATATCCAGCCCCAAGTTTGCCTATTTTAATGTTAACTGCTAAAAATCAAATCGCTGATTTGGTGATGGGTTTCCAATTCGGTGCTAATGATTATCTGACTAAACCTTTTGCTAAAGATGAATTATTATCTCGAATTAAAACTCATATTCAATTATCAAAAATAACTAATGCCTACGGACGTTTTGTACCTCACGAATATGTCAAGTTGCTCTCCAAAGAAAATATTCTTGATGTGAAATTAGGAGACCGTGTGAGTAAGGAAATGGCGATTTTATTTTCTGATATTCGCTCTTTTACTACTATGTCTGAAAAAATGACACCTCAAGAAACTTTTGCTTTTGTTAATGGTTATTTACAACAAGTATCGCCAGAAATTCGCGACCGTAACGGTTTAATTATTAAGTTTCTAGGAGATGGCATTATGGCAGTATTTCCTGATGGCGCTGATGATGCGGTACAAGCTGCTATTGGTAAACTGAAAAAATTGCAGCAATATAATCATACTCTACAAGCAGAAGGTTTACCTCCGATTCAGGTAGGAATTGGTATTCATTTAGGTTATATGATGGTTGGTATTGTAGGAGAGCCAAATCGGATGTCAGGAGATGCGCTTTCTGATAATGTAAATTTGACATCTCGTTTGGAAGGTTTGACTAAGTATTATGGAGTTTCTTTATTGATTTCTGAATCAGCTTTCAAAGGTTTAAAAAATCCAGAAAAATATCAAATTCGGTTTTTAGACCGGGCATCTGTTATGGGTAGAAATGAAGCTCTTGATGTTTATGAAGTGCTTGATGGTGAAGTTGATTCGGTGCGAGAGTTAAAGTTACAAACTAAGACCGATTTTGAACTGGGATTAAAGTATTATCGGTCGGGAAATTTGGTCTCAGCCAAAAAGTATTTTCACAAAGTTTTAACTGTTAATTCTTCAGATAAAACAGCTCAACTTTATCTAGAAAGAATCCATCAATTAACCATAACTGGTGTTCCAACAAATTGGAATGGAGTTTGGGCATTTACCCAAAAGTAATATTCTATTATGACTTGACAAAAAATCTGCACAAAAAAGCAAGAATATTGAAAAAAATAGCAAAAACTATTATGATGAAAGGTTTGTTATTATTAGGTAAGATCATGTCCGGTTAATTACAGGGCTGTTTGATTCTAAAATGTGCCATTTTCTGTATTTACGAAACCAAGTTATTTCAAGCTTTAGGGATTTTATCTTTCCCTAGCTGAAAGTAAATAAATTCATTGCCAAAATCTAGAATGAAATGACCCTGGTTAATTAGCGATAAAAAACTTCCTTCTTCCTTCTTCTTTCTTCCCTCCTGACCAAAAAATAAGGTTTCAAGCCTCCCCTTGGCTGCGCCACGAGCTGTCGCTCTACAAGGGGATAACAAAGAAAATTCCCTATTTTCTTGCCTCCGGCTTTCCTACGGAATGCGGAGCTAACAGACGGAGGTACTGAAGGGCGCAGTTACGACCCAGGAGGCGTGCCTGAAGGGCGCAGTTCCTCTGTAAGAGGCTAGCGTAGCTCCTCTGCAAGAGGCGTGCCTGAAGGGCGCAGTTCCTCTGTAAGAGGCTAGCGCAGTTACGACCCAGGAGGCGTGCCTGAAATGACTCCTCCACAGCTAATCTAATAACAGGAAACCTAGGAAAGTAATAATGTGCCTCAACTACATCATAAACCCTAGAATAAAACATATAGCAGTTTGCGTAAATAAATAGGACTTATAGAACTCATTTCCAGAGATTTTTTATAGAAAACTAAAAGTCTTAATAATATTAAAACCTCTATCCCTCAACCAAGGCAAAATGTTTAGTAAACTTCCCCTAAAAACCCTCCTCATTGTCTTCTTTATTCTGCAAATCTTTGGTACTTTTGGATTAGTGGGATATTTTTCTTTTATCAATAGACATCTCCGAAAAAGAATAGACTTTTTGCAGAAGTAGGCAACAGCGGTGCGACCCCGCGTCGGCGACAGACGCACCTGGTAGCTGACCAACAGAGGGAACGCGCACTCCTGTGAGGCAACAGGCAACAGGGAAGAAAATTTCTGATAAAAGGCACACCAAATGGTCTATATCTGTAATTTCCACCAGATGTCTAATGGTCGTCAGAGTTTTAATACCCTTGCCAACCAGTTAACCAAAGAAATTAGCAATAGCATTGAACAGCACGTTTTAGGATATCTCAACAAATCTTATCAAGTTCTTAGAATAACCAATGATGCAATTGAAAGTAGCAATTTAGATATCTATGATTTTGGAGCAATGCGACTCTTTTTTTTGCAAAAAAAAGAGATAAATTTGGAAAGTGAGTTTTTTTTCAGTAATGAATAGGGATAGTTTATTGGTATTGAACTTAATTCTAAAAACGGTTAAAATCTCTTCCTAATTCGTACTACAGCGACTCAATGAGTTCGTAAAATTTATCAGCTAGACGCTACAATAGTTAGTCAGGACAATAGTAAAAGGAAACCCTGAACAGATACAAATCTATTCTATAAAAAAAAAGTCCAGAGCATCCCTGTTAATGCTATATTTAGATGAATCGACAGCTAAATTTTTAGTAGGAATCTGAAGAAAAATGAGCCAAAACAAAAAATTGATAATTTGGCTGGTAACTGTGTTCTTAGCAGTGATGACAGTTATACTTACTACTAACCTTAATAAACAAAATCAAGAAAATATAACGATAGCGATCGCAGCTCCCTTAAGCAATGCCGGAGCAGTGACCAAAAAAGTAGGTGAATCAATGGTAAGAGGGGTGCAACTCTACATCGACCAGGTAAACAAAGCTGGCGGAGTGCAAGGCAAGCAGTTGCAACTACAAATCTATGACGACCAAGGGAAAATAGAGGTAGCTGAGAAAGTAGCTCAGGAGATTGTTCAATCTCCAGCGATCGCTGTCATTGGTCACTATTCTAGTAGTACATCTCTGGCAGCCGGAAAAATTTATCAAGCCGCGGGCATTCCAGCTATCAGTGGTTCAGCTACTGCCGATGCAGTAACTGCCGAGAATGAGTGGTACTTCCGCACAATTTTTAACGACAGCTTTCAAGGCAAATTTATCGCTACTTACTTAAGAAAAGTTCTAGGATATTCAGAAATTAGTATTATCCGTGGCTATGATGCTTACGGTTTAAACTTAGGTAAAACTATTGAAACAGCTTTCCGGGAATTAGGAGGAGAGATAGTAGCTCAGTGGCAACTACCAAAAAACCAGAGCAAAGCTACAGATCGGATAATTATTCAGCAATTGCAGGAACTCAAAAAGTTTGGTGAACTTCCACAAGCAATTGTCTTAGCTACTAATCGCGAGCAAGTGACGAACTTACTGCGCGAATTCAAAAATCGCAATCTCAATTTATCCCTATTTGGTGGCGACGATATAGGTGATATCAGTCTTGCGAAAATCTTTGCTGATCTTCCTGAAGAAAAACAAACTCCAGGCTTCTTTACCAATGATCTTGAGGCCATAGTGCCAATCATTTATGACGAGGCTAACGAGCAAACTCAACAATTTAGGAACAAATTTAAAGAGCTTTACGGAATTCCCCCTGGCTGGTCTGCTGCTTCTTACTATGATGCTACCATCGCAGTTGTCGAAGCTATTCATCGAAGCCTATTAACAGAGAAAGACTTACCAAAATCAGCTTTTACTGGTAAAGATATCAAAAAAGGTCGTTCTAGGGTTAAAGAGGGTTTGCTTCGGATCGATACTCCTGATACTGCCGTCGAAACAGGAACAAGAAGATTTTACTTTGATAGGAATAATACTGCTACTGTTTCTCCTCGTGTGGGCATCTTTGACCATGGTCAGATTGTATCGGCTTTTACCCAACTACAAATAATTCCAAATATCAAGACAATTTTAAATTCAGAGGAAAAAATTGCTAGTGGGAAGATTTTACAAATGGGTGAGCAATACTTGGAAAAAACCGACATTGTTTATGTGGGTTTTGACATCAACGAAGTTAGCTATCTAGACGAAAAAAGTTCAACCTATGTTGTCGATTTTTATTTGTGGTTTAGATATAAAGGTAATCTGATTCCCGATCAAATTGAGTTTAGCAACTATGGGATCGAGCGTTTAGATTCTGGAGAACAGTTAACTCTCGGATCACCCATACAAGAAGGAGAAGAAAATGGAGTTAAATATAAAATATATAGGGTTAAAGCCGATTTTCACGAAAAGTTTGATTTTCATCATTACCCTTTTGATAAACAGCATTTAAGCGTAAAGTTTCGACACACAGAGCTAACAAGAGACGAGTTGATTTATGCCATTGACTTAATTGGTATGCAAGACCTTACTGGAAAGGAATTATCTAACCAGTGGAAACAAAAAGTTTTTAAAGAAATTAGCTCTTGGACACCTACAAAAGTAACTTTTTTCCAGAATATTTTAGTAAATGATTCTACACTAGGCTATCGGAAATTTATCAACACTAAGTCACATTTAGAATACTCCCAGTTCAATGCTGTCATTGATATCAAAAGGCACTTACTCAGTTTCACTGTCAAAAATTTACTACCTCTGTTATTTTTTGTTGCTGTGGCATATCAGTTATTGTTTTTGCCTTTCGATCAACTTTCAGCCGAGTTATTTAGTGGTCTATTACTAGCGGTTGTATTTTACCATTTGAGTTTACTAGATGCTCTGCCTGATGGAATTGGTTATGTTGTTGCCCTTGACTATGCATTTTATTTAGTGTACTTATTATGTGGGTTAGAATTAATGTTAGTAACAGTAGGGTCTAGTGACAAGTTTAAAAATAATGAAGCACGGCTTAGACAATTAATTTTATCCGGGAGGGTGCTGTTTCCAGTTATTCTGTTCATTGGCTATATCTGGCTTTATTGGCTGTATTTATAGCGCAGTTTAATATCTAACCATAGCGATCGCCCCAAACCCATTAACCGATAAAATACCCTTACAACGGAGATTTATAGCAGTCCTCGGCGTGGTTTTGTAAAAATATCTCACAGAAAAGAAAAGGTAACAGGCAACATAGTTTCAGATTTTTTCTCTATGTTGTGATTTATGACAAATGATTTCATACTACTATAGTTTCAGCTAAAAATTATTTTGAGAAAGTATTGGCAGTTAATTATTTAGACCAGACAGCCCAACTTTATTTGGTTATAATTCGACAATTAATAGTATGTGGTCTTCCAGAAAATTGGAATGATGTTTGGGCTTTTACTCAGAAAAAATCAGAAATAATATGATGTATCCTTAACTGCCAGTCATTAAAATTTTGCATTTATAGCAGGGAACAAGGAACAGTTATCTTTAAGTTTAACGATAATAAGTAGGTGGGCATAATTAAAGATTGAGCAGTAGGGTGGGCAAAGGCTATAAGTATCTTTGGATAAAGGTTTTAGCTGACTACGCGCATTGCCCACATTATGCGTTTATTTATGCCGACCTACTTACCATATACTAAGTTTATATTTTTAAACTCTGTCATTAGTTTGAAGCTAATTTTGGCTCAAAATATCACTATAATTGCTAACTTTTTCATAATTATCTTTTCTGTAGCGGGTTTAATACCCCACCGTCAACGGGAGTGCTTAAAATTGTGGCATTGGTGAAATAAGGTATGAAATTCGGTTCGGAGTAAGATTGATAGTGGTACTTAGACATTTTTTGCCAGGAAAAATGCTTTAAAGTCAGTCAAGAGTTGGGAATTACGTCGATGCCTTAA
>JBARXI010000265.1:0-1658 GCA_049647275.1 Microcoleaceae cyanobacterium | reverse complement strand
AATCAAGAAACAAAAAGGTATTTGCCCACACTGCGGTTTGAACTTTAAGAGTGAAGACCAATTAGAAGTTGACCACATCATACCTAAAAGTAAGGGTGGAAAGGATACATACAGTAACCTACAACTTTTACACAGACATTACCATGACACTAAGACAGCATCTGATGGCTCTTGCAGCCATAAAGATGAGGTTTGAACGTATCTATGACAAAGATGGAGTTATCGAGGAGCCGGATGAGGCGAAAGTCTCACGTCCGGTTCTGAAGGAGAGTTGGAAGTCGAGAGGCTTCCTTCGACTCTAACAGCCGTTTATTCGTGAGTAATGATGGTGGCTCTGAGACAAAATTAGCTATTTTATTTGAAAAGTTGGTGAAAGGCTTATTTACAATTCCCGTGTCTTTGCCTTGGACGAAATTTGGTAAAGCACTTCATGGTCGGCAAGAGCTACTTAAACATATAGAAGAAATAGTGCTCAGACGACAACAACAGGAAAATTTGGGTGAGGATACCTTGGGAATATTATTGCAGGCCCGGGATGAGGAAGGCAATGCTTTGCCTTTGGATGAGTTGAAAGACCAGATATTATTATTGTTGTTTGCTGGACATGAAACATTGACTTCGGCGATCGCTTCTTTTTGTCTATTAATTACCCAACACCCAAATATACTTTCCCGCGCTCGTGAAGAACAAAAACAATTTTCTGGAGCAACCCTAACAATGGAAAATTTGGCACAAATGACCTATCTTGAACAAATTCTTAAGGAAGTTTTGCGGTTAATTCCGCCAGTGGGAGGCGGGTTTAGGGAAGTAATTAAAGATTGTGAATTTGGTGGGTATTCAATTCCTAAAGGTTGGATGATTCAATATCAAATTGGCGGTACTCATCAAGATGAAAGTTTGTATCCAGACTATAAAAGTTTTGACCCCGACCGTTTTTCACCAGAAAATTCTGTGGAGAAACAAAAAATATTTGGTTATTTGCCGTTTGGCGGTGGGATGCGAGAATGTCTGGGTAAAGAATTTGCCAGGTTGGAGATGAAAATTTTTGCTGCTATGTTGTTGCGTGGTTATGAATGGGAACTTTTGCCGGAACAAGATTTGGGTTTGGTAGTGGTGCCTACTCCCCACCCTCGTGATGGTCTGAAAGTAAAATTTCATCGGTTGAGTTAATTTTTCCTCTATTAGACATCTCCGATAATAAAAAATAAAATCAATTATCATACAGAAATAATCAATTATTTCCCCCTACTCCCTACTCCCTCTTTTCTGGAGATGTATATTGTTGGAGATGTCTAATTAAACACGACTTACCCATGAACTCTATCTTTAGTAGTAGGGTGCGTTGCAACGCACCTTACAGCATAACTACTGTATGAAACCCGAATTTTGCGTAAGTCCTTTTAAAGATTTAACAACTGCCAGATTTAGAGCTGATTTCTATAGTAAATCCCCAACCAGTGCAGGAAGGGGGAATTGACATCCTCCCGACGTTGCGCATGACGCGAGCCCCGCGGGATTCCCTAATACCATGTCCGGATGATTAGGTATAATAAAAATGTTCTCCTGTCGCTCTCGAAAGAATATCCCAAATTTCTGCTCCTATTGAGTTTTCCCTCTTGAATTTACACCTACCACCTACCACCTACCACCTACCACCT
>JBARXI010000264.1:0-24249 GCA_049647275.1 Microcoleaceae cyanobacterium | reverse complement strand
AATCCCAACTAAACGACACCATAGTTGGTCTATAATTTCTTTTTTGTCTTTGATGAGAATATGTTCAGAAAGGCGAATAACTCCTTGAATTAATTTCAGAGTATCTATTTGTTCGGCTGTTAAATCTGAAGGTTTTACCTTGTGTAATGCTAAGTTATAATCTTCTATTAATGCCTGGGGTTCATCCACAGCAATTTTCGCTTTAATAAAATCAAAATCTACCAAGTATTCATATAATTTTTGAAAGTCTCCTGCTATGGCTAACTCTTTGGCTTTAGTTCGAATAGCAGTTTGTTTGTCTTTACGAGCAAGACTTTTTAACCATTTACTAACTTCACTCATTAATTTAAAGCTCCTCAACTTTGCCTTGATATTATGATTAAATCACCTTTCGGGAGCTATGGAGAGAATATCAATTAATATCCAGACAAAACTTGGCGATCGCCTATTTTATTCATTCGCCTATTTTATTAATTTAAATTTATAAGTCTGAAATTCCCTCGTAATATCTCGACCCGCAAGCGTGATAAAAAACTTCCTTCTTCCTTCTTCCTTCTTCCTTCTTCTTCTTTCTTTCCTCCTGACTCCTCTGTCCTTATTTATAACTGTTCAACCGGACATGGTATTACTTCTTATCTCCAGACTCGGTGACTCCTAACTAAAAAAACGATCTTCATTGACAAAGATACCAAATGCCAAATGGGTTCTATAGAGATATTTGCCCTGCCAGAGAATCGGTTTTTTCCACAGCGCTATTAAACGGACATGATATGACGAGCGGATTTTTCATTCTGTGAAGCACCAAAAAAAAATTTTGGAGGTAGACAGAGTTGCTTTTCCCACTCCGATGATGGTAAGATATATTTAGATGGAGTCGTTCGCCCATGCGCTAGACTTTTTATTCAAAATGGAAATAATAGAACTAGCAAAGCGATCGCTCTTAATTTAATTTATTTGAGATAGCACAATCAAGATAAACCCAAGAAATAATCATTTTCTGAAGCACCAAAAAATTTTTGGTAGAGAGAGTTGCTTTTCCCCCTCCGAAGATGGTAAGATATATTTAGATGGAGTCGTTCGCCCATGCGCTAGACTTTTTATTCAACATAAAAATAATAGAACTAACAAAGCGATAGTAACAGATACAATTAATTCAACCCCCAACCTTTCCCACAGTCTTCTGAACATAATTAAGAATACGCTCAAAACTCCGTCGAATATCCCCCAATTGTTTTAGCAAAGAATTAGAAGTAGAAATAATCTCCTCCTCCTGAGAGCGAGCAGCAGAAATTTGCCTTTCAATTTCACCAAAAACAATAGATTCAAACTCAAATACTTGCAACTCAATTTCAGTCTCCAAAAATTTAGCCACAGCTTGAAACTTGCTAGAAATATCGCGACGCACATCAGCCATTTGCTCTTCTAATTGACCATCATTTTCCCCAAAATCAACTCCCACAGAAACCAAATTAACAGCATCTCCAAAAAACCTAGCACTATTACCAATATTTTCCGAAACACCCAAAACCTCCCAAGACTTCAACCTTAAACCAAAAGATTTATCCTCACCAAAAATAGCCCGATGGAAATTATTACCAGCATCCCAAAAGCGAAGAAAACCAGACTTCTGAGTAGACACATTTGTAACGTCTATACCAGCAGTTTCAGCAATCTTTCTCAACGAACCAACCTGATTTTTCAGGCATTCCCGATTAATATCATCACCCATATTAAAAAGAGGTATATTTTGCTGATTATCCAGAGAAATTACCAAAGCTTGAACTAAATTACCATTCAACACCTTTTCTAATTCCACGCGCATCTCAAATATTGCCATCTCAGCAACTTGCTGCAACTTAATTTCTGCATTTTCATACTGTTGACGAACATCTAATTCCACTTGTTCATGCAAAGACTTAAAATCCTGTTCAGTACCCACAACAAATGCTAATTCATTTCCCTTATTACTAATAAAATTAGATATTTCTAAGACAATATTCTTAACTTTAACTTTTAGGCGATCGCGTTCTTTTTTCACAGTCCTAGACAATTGATATAACACCTCAAAAAAAGCAGAATCCTCAGTAGAATTACGAGCAATAATTAATCCAGCTTCTGCCACCAACTGTAAAACTATTCTGACTGGCGTATCAAACTTCGTCAGACTGCCCCTACCCTGTACAAACTTATTAAGAGAATCAATAAAACTCTGAAACCGACTAACTTCTAAAAGAAAATCATCACTTTCATCAACACCATCACAATAATCTTTAGCATCAACAAAACAAATCGGAAAATCATCAATGCAAAAAGGTTTAAGAGCCTCACTTAAACTATGACGATAATTAGCAATTTTTTGCTCTTCTTTCCCCGCCTCATCAGACATTTTATTAATAGAAAGCATCATTTTCCAACGATACCCTTTCTCATAAGCTAATTTTTTAAAATTCTCAACCGTCACCGAATCAAACAACATATAAGTCAAGCAGAAAACTAATAAATCTGCTTTGATCATGGTCTTATATGTAATTTTATCGTGGTCTTTTCGTTCAGTAAATAATCCGGGAGTATCTATAAGTTTGATACCATTCCAGTCATAAATGGTAGTTTTATCAGTTGTAATATCTGCATCTATTTTAATATCCCTTTTTCCAGTTAAAGCCGAGATAATAGTAGATTTTCCAGAGCTATATTGCCCGACAAAAGCAACTTGCAGAGCACCTTGTTTTCGGTAATCTTTTAATTCTCCACGGAGTTTTTTTCGGATAACAGTTAGCTCTTCTTGATTTGCCTTAGTCAGTAATTTATCAAATCCCAGTAGTAATGTTTGGAAATTACCAGCAATTTTAGCAGCTTTAAATTTAGAATTAGTTTTAAAGTATCATTTGTACATCCCTGTTAAAAAGTTGTCTCATACCAAGCGTGAAAACAGAATGTTACGAATAATTGGGTTAATTAAAAGACTTTAAAGTAGATGTTTCTTTGAGTAAAAAGATAATTTATGACCTAATAAATGGCACTAAAGCTATTCATTCTGACTCCTGACTCCTGACTCCTAAGAAATAACCCACCTATTTGTAGCAATCATTATTCAAAATAGTATCATGGCTTCCTGATTCAAGTTTTTACATATAAATAATATAAAATATCTGGCGTTAGGGATAAATAAATATTCAATCAATCACTTCTAAATTTATTTACAGGGCTACCAAATTCCTGCTGAAAACTTATGGCGCTTTTGACTTTAATCGAACATATAACTTCTGTTTTCCGCCTTCTGTTTTTAAGCCAGAGTCTGTGTACTCTATCTAAAATTAAAATTGTTATAGCGTTTCTTAGGTTAATGAGGTACAGTTATCTTTTTTATTCCTATTGCCTGTTGCCTAAAACCTAAAATTTTGTACCTCACGCTTTTTGAGAATTGCTATATAAATTATTTCCTCTCATCATCCCTACATTCCTGTTAAAAATCATTGCCATGCTTTCCTTCTGTCTTATTTTTATTATTTTTTCTTTAAAGACTTAATTATCACATTCTCTTGAATAATATATTTAAGGTTTTTAGGTAATTTTTTGAAAGTAAGTTTAGATTTAGTCATGATTTTTATTTCAGAACCAAAATTACGTTCAACCTTAGCAATAGTTGCTTGAATAGAATTAACCGTCAACTTTTCATATCCCCCTCGACACCAATCAATAATTCTTTTTGCATAAGCATAATTCAAATACTTAGCAGCTAGCTCCAGTTGACTTTTCGCCAACTCTAGTTGTTGAGATATAACCTCAAATCCACTAATTAAATTATCAAAATAAGTTTTAACACTCAAATTAATATATTCACAATATTGAGCAAATTCAATCTGAGAATTTTCCTTAGTAATTTGCTGATAATTCTCAATCCGACTACTAAGATGATTTGAAATTTTTTCAACAGCCTCTCTACGTTTCTTATCTTTAGACTTAAATAAACCAGAAATCCAGTTAATTGCTTTTCCAAAAAAACCAGGCTTTTCAATCACAATAGGTTCTAAAAGTCCAGAGAAAGCTAAAACAGGCGCGACAATCTTTAAAAGGCTCTCACCGATTTGGATTAAATTGCTAAAAAATACCTCAGAATCTTGCCCAGAAACATCAAAATTACCTCCAGAAAACTGAGCAACCAATTGTAATTCATTCCCTACCGCCGCTAAAGCTTCCCGAACTTCCAAATCGAACTTTTCCTTAGATTTTTGATAAGCATTATTCAGTCGTTCCCGAAATTTAATCTCCCTAAGTTTGCCTTCCCATCCTAATTGTAAATCAAGTTCTTCAGCATCCCAATAATCCTCAGCAAAAGATGGAATAATATTCAACACATCTTGAAAAACCACCTCAATTTCTAGGAGTAAATATTCAGTCGCATCCTCAGAAGCTTTTTGAAGATTATCCCCCACAGCCTCAGACTTCTCCTTAAGAGTATTAGTTAAAGTTCCATATACTTCAACTTGTTGTTTAACCCACTGCTGAGGCACAGCAATTGTACTAACACTAGAACCCAATAAAGTTTGCGATCGCCGAATTGTTCCATACATCATTAAAGACTCACGAATATAGTCGAGAAAATCCTGAATTCGACTTGCCTCAAACAGCTTTTTTTTCTGCTTTTCGTATTCTGCTGACTGAGAAAGTAGAGCAGCTAATAACATCACAGGTATAATCTTAAAATAATCATTAGCATAATTATCTTTAGCATACCGACGAATCCGTTCAATATGTCCGCCAAGACCACCACTACCCTCAACTTCAAATAATCTATCGGGATTTTTCAAAAAATATTCTAACCGTCGCTCATCAACTAAATTAGATTTAACATTCAACAAAATTACCAGAGGTTTTATCTTCTCTTTTAGTAAACGTAAAAAATTAAATTCTATCTCTTGAATACTATCATTAGTTACTACATAGCAAATCACATCAGACTCATCAATAACACTTTTAGCAATCTCCTCCTCACTCTTACCATCAGGAGCACCAATACCAGGAGTATCAATAATCCGAATATTTTTCCACTCATAAACTCGATTAAATTTAGTAGTGCTTTGTTTTCCACTACCAATAGCATCCCACCCATCCTCAGTCACAATTGCATGAAGAGTACTTTTACCAACCTTCGTTTTCCCCATAAAAGCAATACTAAAATTATTCAGAGTTCGTTCCTTAGAATGAACTAACTTTAAAACTTTTTCAACTTCTTTAATAATTTCAGCCCCAAGTGCTTTATGCACAACTCCCAGTTGTTGAGCTACCTCCTTAGCACTAGCAACTTGACCTTTATTACTCTTATTATTGTACTTATTTTCTTCACTCGTCTTTTGCAAATTTACATTCAAATTATTCAGGGCAGACAAAGCCTTTTTCAAAGCTAATTTAGTAAACTGATAATCTTCTTCAGCAATGATTGTACATTGACGAATAGCCTCATCATATTCAGGCCCCGATAAAATAATTTCTCGTCGCAACTGCTCAATTTTTTTTTCCCTACCACTCACTTGTGCCAACATTTCTATAAATGTCGGTGGGAGCAGAGCATCAGCTTTCTGAAGTAGACGCGCCTCCAAAGAAAGTTGCTGTCCATCGGGAGCGGCCTCAATTAATCTCGTGTCAGCAAAGGCCCCCACTAACTCAATTTGTAGCTCCACTTCACCATCAGGCCAACTCCAGTATTTGGCCACCTGTTGTGCCATCTGTCGCTCCAAAGCCGAACAAAAACCATCCAGATGAGCCATGGTCAACATTTGCCACATAGCATCATTCTGTTGACTCGCTGGTATTTGCTGCGCTATCTCTTCGATAGATAATTGGCTTTCATCTTGAGCCAAAATTTTTTCCATTTCTACAATGGTTTTGTTTCCCACTAAATTCTGTGTGGCTAGTTGTTGTAGCGCTTTTAACTCTTCACTACGAATTTGTTGGTCGGCACAAACCATCTGGGTGACTAACAGAAATGGGTAGTCTATTCCATGATTCGATGAGTGTTTTGTCAAAATTCTCCTGGGTCTGAAACCCCCTCCTTGTAAGACGGCTTTGCTAAAATGAAAGTAATGGTCACACCTGCCCAACGGTATACGACCAGACAGGTTAACGGACAAAGATTGCCATCTCGACAATACCGCAGAAAGATGGGTGTGGTCATGTTTGGGAATATCCCCGGCCTAATGGCGGAGAGGATGCCAAAACCTATATCCTTTGAATACAGCTGTGGGAAGAATTTGCCAGGGCTTGTCTCAACTCCAATTTATCGGTCAACAATTAATAATTACCGAAAAGCGACGTTGAAGGCCCCCGTGTTTTAACCGGGGGATGAAAACAAGGGAGTCGTTTAGACTAGACAACTAAAGTAGTCCTGTTCTACTATTATCAACAAAAAGTAAGCAGAACGCTAGGCATTGGCCTTAGCCGACTGTGTAGGGGCACTTTGACTTGTCCGACATCAGAAGATATCTTTGGTCAGCTAAGTAGATACTACGCAACACGGATTTATCTTGTTGCGTAGTATCTACGCTTGTTTCCCCGTGACTTGAGTCCGGGGAGTAGTCAACTCTGCTGAAAACGGATAGGATTGAATAAAAGGAGTTTTTTGATGAAGATTTGATGAAGTTGGCAGTTTGCTGTTGACACTCAGCGAGAGAGAGTTTTACCATTAATACAAATATAGATAGAGGGGTGCAATTTGTCGCCGCCTCCACCCCCGAACCAAGCCTAATGTTAGGTTTTATCACATTAGGTGGTGTTTTGCTAGGCAGCAAAAGAAAGACTAAAGGCTAAAAAGTGCCAGAAGAAGGAGTCAGGAGACAGGAGTAAGGAGTCAGAATGAAGAAAGAATTTGCTAAAAAATGCGAGAAGAAAAAGTGATTGAAGCGATGAGCAGAAGGGAATTTTCCCTTCCGAGGAGAAGTCAGAAGTTGTAGGTTTGGTTGAGGTACGATCTTCGCAGCTTATCCGCAGAATAAACCCAACACTCTCCAAGTAGGTTTATTTGGTCGAGGTAGCTTGAAAGTCAAAAATCCTGGAGGTGTTGGGTTGCGCTCCCGCTTAACCCAACCTACGGTACAAACAAGTTTTATCAGTTAGATCTTACTTCTGACTTCTGACTTCCTAAATAAGTTGGGTTGTTGAAAGCAGCAAGAAAGCAAAAATTAACCTTGGTGGTGTTGGGTTGCGCTCCCGCTTAACCCAACCTACGGTACAAACAAGTTTCATCAGTTGTAGGTTGGGTTGAGGTACGAAACCCAACACTCTCCAAGTAGGTTGGTTTATTTGATGAAGGTAGCTTGAAAGCGAAAGTTAACCCTGAACCCTGGTTGTGTTGGGTTGCGCTGTCGCTTAACCCAACCTACAGTAAACACAAGTTTCAACGTCAAAGAAGTCGGGTTTATGAGGTATATACCATAAATGTTTGATTCCAAACAAATAAACCCGACTTCTCACTCTAAGTTTCAACCTTTAGTATAGCAGTCGAAGCATAGCTTAGGACATTGCTAAATGTTCAAACTCAGTTTAGATATTACTTCTGACTTCTGACTTCTGACTTCCGATCACTCCCACTCAATAGTGCCAGGAGGCTTAGAAGTAATATCATAAACCACCCGGTTAACACCCTTAACCTCATTCACAATACGGTTAGAAATAATTTCCAGTAAATCATAAGGTGCGCGAGACCAGTCAGCCGTCATCCCATCCTCACTAGAAACAAACCGCAACACAATAGGATAAGCATAAGTGCGTTGGTCTCCCATTACCCCAACACTACGAATGGGTAACAGCACCGCAAAAGCTTGCCAGAAATCGTGATACATTCCTTGCTGTTTAATTTCATCACGCACAACAAAGTCAGCATCCCGCAAAATTTTCAATCGCTCGTCTGTGACTTCCCCTAAAATCCGAATTGCTAATCCAGGGCCAGGAAAAGGATGTCGTTTGACAATTTCTTCAGGTAAACCTATGGAGCGAGCAACCTTTCTGACTTCATCCTTAAATAACTTTCTCAGAGGCTCCACTAACTTAAATCTTAAATCTTTGGGCAAACCACCAACATTGTGATGACTCTTGATTTTAACAGCTACTCGCTCGCCCGTTTTAGGATCGACATTAGTATCGGCAGATTCAATCACATCTGGATAAAGAGTACCTTGAGCCAGATAATCAAAAGGCCCTAAACGTCTTGATTCTTCTTCAAATACTTGAATAAATTCATGGCCGATTAACTTACGTTTTTTTTCTGGATCGGTTACTCCTTCTAGTTTAGCCAAAAAGCGTTCGCGAGCATTTACATATTCAACTGAAATATGAAAAGATTCTTTAAATATTGTCACCAAGTTCTCTGGCTCATACTTTCGCATAAAGCCTTGGTCAATAAACATACAAGTTAGTTTATCCCCGATCGCCCGGTGCAGCAAAAATGCTAAGGTTGAAGAATCAACTCCTCCAGACAGTGCTAATAATACTCGTTTATCCCCTACCTTGGCTTTAATTTCTCGAATTGATTCTTCTACAAAAGCTTCTGTCGTCCAAGTTGGTTCGCATTTGCAGATATGGTAGACAAAATTCCGAATCAATGCTTGACCCCCAAGGGAGTGAACTACCTCTGGGTGAAACTGAGTACCATAGAGTTTTTTCTCGTGGTGAGCGATCGCTGCACAGGGAGTATTTTCTGTATGAGCTAATATTTCAAATCCTAGGGGCATTTTTGTCACAGAATCTCCATGACTCATCCACATGGTTGTGCCTTCTTCTACATTAGTCAGCAAATCTGTGGGGTCGTCTATTGATATAGATGCTTTACCATATTCGGCTAACTGAGCCCGTTTTACTTCACCGCCCAGTTGTTGCACCATCAACTGCATACCATAACAGACACCCAAAATCGGTATTCCCAGATTCCAAATTTCGGGGTCACAATGAGGTGCGCCTGAATCGTAAACTGAATTAGGCCCTCCTGAGAAAATAATTCCCTTGGGATTTAGAGCGGCCAACTTTTTCGCAGTTGTGCGGTAGGAGATAACTTCTGAATATACTTGAGTTTCGCGAATTCGGCGGGCAATTAGTTCTGAATATTGAGAACCAAAATCCAAAATTACGATCATTTGACGGTTAAACTGAGTGGGGGAAGCTGAACTTTTTTCTGTCTGTGTTGTTAGAGTCACGGTTAATGTGTTATTATATTAGACTTGTAGACTTGTCAGGTTAATTTTCCTGAGTTGCTATTGGTAGCAATTATCTAGATGTAGGGTGAGCCTTTGCGGGAATGAATATTGACCGTTGCTCACTCCGGTTAAAAGCTTTCTGCCGTAACCCACCGAACATAGGGAATATTCAGCAGGTCTTACTGTTCTTACTGTTTTAATATTTGCTTGATCAACAGCTTCTCAGGTTAATTTTCCTCAGTTGGTATTGGTCGCAGTTATTAGCAGTTACTTTCTGACTTATAAGCGCCATCTAATTTAAGTTTGTTAGAAAAATGTGTCTCTTCATACTTTGAATTTCAAAACAAATTTTTCCTATTTCCATAATTTATAATTTAAGCTATTGAGATTTTATCTACCTCCTATCATTAAAGTAGCTGACAACTATAAAGGTTAATTCGAGCAATTTATCAATTCATAATTGGCATTGATTTGCCGAGGAAGTTATTAGTAAAGCCTGGCTATTTGAGAAAAATTTGAGGTTTCACTTGACGTTTTGGAGCTGCTTTCAAATCAGTTATTTGATTTTATTACCAACTCCAGAACTATAGCAATCTTATCTCAATTGTGAGACATTGTAGCCTTTTAGGCAAAAGCTCCGTCAGGCAACAGAGAAGAAAGAAAAAACTGTATCTTAATCAATATGAAAACCACTATATTCTCTACTTTTAGGGAATAGTAAAATTCTCACATCTGATTCGGTGATTGCTATATTAAGCTTAAGTAACTTGGCCAGACTCGCTCTGACTCCTGTACTTCCAGAATTGGTAGAATAGCTTCATTTGAGCAATTCCTAATTGGCATTAATTTGCCTGGGAAGTTATGAGCAAAGCCTGGCTATTTGAGAAAAATTTGAGGTTTCACTTAACTTTGGTATCTACTTTCAAATCAGTTAGGGATGAGCATAAAAATAATGTACCACTGTCTAGCTTTCTCGGTCGGCAAAATATTCTTTGGTGTATGTTTTAATTGAGTTGCTCTCTTCGTTTTGCCCACCCTGCTCTAATCGGTAGTTTATTTCAACGCAAGTCCCTTATTTCATTTGATTACCAACTCTAAAACTATTAAGCTTAAGTAAATTGCCAGACTTCCCATCAACTATTATTAATTTCTCTGAAAATACTCTAACTCTAGTTTTTGATTAAATAATTGCCGAGTTTTCATCAAAGGGTTAATAATTGTTGACTAAAATCTTGAGACTATGCAAAATAATAGTTTATATCTACTCATATAGAACTTACCGAATAATTAAGGTTTAAAGCCTCTCCTTTAAAGGGAGGGGAAAACAGAAAAAATTTTCCTTTTAGTCAATCCTATCCCTTTTAATGAGATGTAATTATTAATTATTAATTATTAATTGTTAATTGTTAATTGTTGAACCAACAACTAGCAAAAATACTTTGAGGGTTCCCTGAAACGCTCCTTACTACAAGGCTAAGGTATAACAGAGAACTTTCCTTAAGTTCACTCAGTGTAAACCAATTATGTCTGGGTTAAGCTCCTCCAAAATTGCTAAACGGAACGAGCGGAAAGACCAGGCAAATTACGAGACATTCAATAAATGAAAATCAGTATAAAAGTAATTTTCGCTGCTACTTTCTAGATTGAAACAATAGCGAACTACCCCTTATAGCAATTACTGCTTAATCCAGCTAACTTTAAATTTAACCATCTCAATTTTCTACAGTGAGCGTTCTTACGGTATTCTTAATAGATTAACAAATTTGTAGCAAAAGTGTATCAGCTAATTGAGTTTTAAGGAAAATTTGGCGATCGCGGTCAAACAGCATCGAACCTACTTGGACTTCCTTTTGAGTATGATTAAAAATGTAATCTTGGCAACGTTGGTCGATTTTAGAGGCGATCGCCCCATAAACTCTACCCACCCAATCATTCTGATTATTTATGTCCAAATTCCGCAGCAGTTTCAAAGCAGCTTCAGCAGTAGTACAAGCAAAAATTTCTTGTAGCACAGAAGTCGGTAATCCTATATTCCCACAGTGAGCGGTCAAAATTTCCAATCTTCCGTCAGCTAAATGGTGGTGAGTATGAAAAATTCCACCTGCCAATTTAATTAATTTGCCATGATAACCTAACAACAAAATAGAATCTACTCCAGAAATAGCAGCAGCTACCAACATTGGGCCTAACCAGTTAGCGGTTTTGACTGTTTGCTCTGGTGGTATTCCCATTTTTCTAGCTAGGTCTAAACCATTTTCCCCTACACAAAATACCAAACAACTAAACTGCGTCGCCTTTTTTTGTAACTCCTCTTGATAAGTGTCAAGTTGCCCAGGCAAACTTAAGGGTTGAGAAACTCCTGTAGTACCTAATAAAGAAAGTCCTTCAACTATACCAAAAGCTGAATTAGAAGTCCGAGTTGCTAGTTGATATCCCTCTGGTAAGATAATTGTCACCTGAATCTGTTCATTTTGCTGTAGGAGGGGTTTGAGATTTTCTTGGAGTAGTCGTCGCGCATAACTATAGATAGCTGCTTCGCCAGTGTTAATATTATGTCCAATTCCTGCGCCACCCAAAATTACGATTTGTTCTGAAGGGTGACTTATGGGAATTTTGGCTAATTCTACCATTGCCCAAACAGGAGTATTGCGAGTTAGGTCGAGATTATTACCGGGGTCGGAGCGAGTGATGGCTAAAGCTATATTGGTTTTCAGTATGGCCACTTGTTCGATGGGAATGTCTACGGTCTCTGGTGGTTCGAGTAAATTTATTGATACGGTAGACAAAGATGGGACATTTTGACGTAGCCAACGGAGGGCAGCTACCGCACTAGCACAAGCGAATACGGGAAGAGTATATCCAGAGAGAGGTTTAGGATTTATCATTACTTTATTAGCGAAAAAGGCAGAAGCTCAAAAAAATCAATCAGGTTGCTTGGTATTTTTAGCTAAAAGTTGATAGCTTTATCTAGATTTTATCTGCTCATTTGAAAATAGTTTTTTGGCTTTTATTGTGGATAATCACAAAATTATACTTATCATTTATCAACTCAAATCTCTGTTTACAGAAGCAGCAAAAAATCAATAATTAACGAACCAAGAAGTAGCCAGAAAAAATCAATCAAGTTCCTTAGTATTTTTCGGGGCTGTTTCGTTCTAAACTGTGCCATTTTATGTATTTAGGAAGAAAGCTTATTTTCAGCTTTAGGCAATTTATATTTCGCTGCCTGAAAATAAATAAATTCATTGCTAAAATCCAGAATGAAATGACCCTGAGTCTTTTTAGCTGAAATTTTATAGGCTTTTATAGATTTTATCTGCTCATTTGAAAATAGTTTTTTGGCTTTTATTGTGGATAATCACAAAATTATACTTATCATTTATCAACTCAAATCTCTGTTTACAGAATCAGAAAAAAATAATTAATTAATGAACCAAGAAGAAGCTCAAAAAAATCAATCAAGTTACTTAGTCTTTTTAGCTGAAAGTTGATAGGCTTTTATAGATTTTATCTGCTCATTTGAAAATAGGTTTTTTGCTTTTATTGTGGATAATAACAAAATTATATCTATCATTTCTCAATTCAAATCTCTATTTAGAAAAGTTCCGTCACCAGAAACAGAAAATGAAGAAAATGAGTTACCTACAGAAATTGCTTCTAGTTTAAAAAAAGCAATTAAAAATTTACCTTGCCATCCTAAATATATTACAACTATACAATCTACTTTAAAAGAAGCATTATCTGAATGGCAAGAAAATCCGGAGGGGAATGAACTGGTAATTCTCAGTAATTATGTAGAACCTTTATCCGAAATTATCCAAATAGCTTTAGCTGATTGGAGTTATGAAAATGTAGAACAGACAAAGTTATTATCTTGGTCAAATAGACCTACAGACTGTTTAAAAATTATACCTCAATTACAAAAAGAATTAGAGTTATCTGCGAATTTAAATATTGATAATAATCCCGGAAATTTTCACGAATTGGTAGTTATTCCTTGTTTGGAATTTTGCTTTTTGCGACATATTCAGGGTTTAGATGGAATAGAATTTTTGAGAAATCGCATTTTTCAAGACCGTTCCCGATTTTGGTTAATTGGTTGCAATACTTTAACATGGCAATATCTTGACCAGATTTATAAGATTAATTCTTACTTTGAAAAAACTCTATCTTTACCTAATGTTGAAGGAGCTGAACTACAGGAATGGTTAGCTCATGTCATTGATAAACTAGAGTTTTCTTCTAGTAAAGAAACTACAGAAAAACAAACAGCAAAAATTCAAGACTATTTTGATAATTTATCCAATATTGCTAAAGGTTCAAGTGTTGTAGCAGCTCAGTTATGGTTAACATCTCTAACTATAGCAAATATAGAAAACGTTAATACTGAACCCGAAACCGAACAGCCAATTTTAGTAAAATATAATAAACCCAAGTTATTAGATTTACCAGAGTTGACTGCTGAAGATCGTTATCTTTTGTTTTCTATGCTTCTGCACAAAGAAATTAATTTATCTCAACTAGCATTGAGTTTAGGAGAATCTGAAAGTGCGATTCAATTTCAAATTCAAAAATTATTAGACCAAGGAGTAATCCAACGTTGTAATAATTTTCTCATAGTTCATCCAGCACATTATCCTAAACTACTTAAGCATTTAAAAAAATATAATTTTATCACCGATTTAATAGAATGATTTTATCCATAAACTATCTAGGATTAACAACAAATTTTTATCTCAAGCTACTGGCGGCAGAGGGTGGATCGAGTGGGGTAGAAATTCGAGATATTAATATCAAAACTATTGTAGACACAGCAATTATTATCGCTATTACTTATGGTGTTTTGATTAGTGTTAAATCTTCTAGTGAGTGGTTGTCAGAACAAGTACCTTTAAGATTTAGAGTATTAGCCAAGCAGTCAGCACCTTTTCTTCAAGCTATAATTTTATTTAGTGCCACAACTTATATATTAAGTTTATTTCTGAAACCTTCTCCAGAAAATTTATTAGCTATAACAGGTACAATTGCTGTAGCTTTGGGTTTTGCTTTTAAGGATTATGCTAGTTCTCTCATCGCTGGAGTAGTAGCTCTATTTGAAACTCCTTATCGGATGGGAGACAGGGTACAAATTGGAGATAATTATGGGGAAGTTGTCAGTTATAATTTACGAGGAATACGTTTACAAACTGTAGAAGATAATATAATATTTATCCCTCACAATAAAATTTGGAATGAGCCAATATCTAATGCTAATAATGGTGCTTTAGAAATACAGGTGACCACTGATTTTTATTTGGCTCATGAGGTAGATGCTGAACTTGTTATCAAAATTCTATATTTAGCTGCTTATACAAGTAGATACACTCAGTTAAAACTGCCAATTCAGGTCTTAGTTGAAGCACAACCCTGGGGAACCGAATTTAAATTAAAGTGTTATCCTATAGATGCAAGAGATGAACATACTTACAAAACTGATTTAGTGAGGCGAGTAAAACAAGCTTTTTCTAAGCATAATTTTGCTTATCCTAAAACTCACTTCAGGGAAGATTCACTAACAAATTAAATTGCCTCTTCTGGTTTTAGTCTGATAAATTTTTAGCTAAAAGAGACAACAGGCAACAGAAAAATTTAATATAGAAATAAATAATGTCTGAGATAACAGACTTGAAAAATTTGGGAAAAAACAATGATAATTGCTGAACAGTGTGATTCCCTAACTAAAAAAATCCTAAAATAATATCATGTCCGGTTGAATCCTTATAAATAAAGACGGAGGAGTCAGGAGTCAGAAATTACCCGTACAGTAGGGAAGAAGCGGTGCGACCCCGCGTCGGCGACAGACGCAAGGGAATGCGCACCAAGAGAATAAGCAACAGGAGAATAAAATTTTTTATCACTAATTAAACGGACATGATATAACAGATTTATGGTATGATTAAACAAAGAAGAGCTTAGGTTTCTATCTCCTCCAAATATTGTAAAAAGTTAGGTAAAAAAGCGATCTGGAAATTATACTGACTGTTCAAATATTGCCCTGGCTTAGTGTCAATGAATTAAAAACATATATTCTTCTCTCAGTCATGAGAAAATTATGTAAGTTCAATCAAGTTTAATTTATTATCAATGAACTCAAAAAATAAATTCGGATGATTACTTTTATTATGAATAAATTGAAATATCGAAAACTATTGCCTATTGGATGATATTTCCCAGGGCTGTTTCATTCTACAAATTTGTCATCGCTACGCTCGGCAAGCAGTGAAATGTTAAACCGATATTTTATCCTAATTCATAAATTTGGAATCAAAACTCTTGGAATTACCACTTGTAAGTAGAAATAAATAAATAAATATAATATGCTTTGTCATTGCGAGGAACCTTTGCTATAGCAAATGTCGTTCCGACTCACTTTGGATATTTGACATTTAATTACACCTACCTACTTATAGACTAGGAAAGGATGAAAAATTCAAATATTAGCCGAGAATGAAACTATCCTATAGATTTATTATTAATTTGCCATAACTACTCTAGAAGCTTCATTAATTTTTTTAAGTCTTAGCTTTTCGGTATGAACAGCGAATTAATAATAATAAACAGTCAAGCCAATAAAACTTATCATCTAAATACTATACCGTTTACTACTGTTTACCAAAATTCCAAAGAATGATAATTGCTGAACAGTGTTATTCCCCAACTAAAAAAAATCCCAAATAACAGATTTATGGTATGATTCAAAAAAAAAAGAAAAGCTTTGGTTTCTATCTCCTCCAAATATTGTAAAAAATTAGCTAAAAAAACGCTCGGGAGATTATACTGAACTTTTCAAATATTGCGACGGCTTACTGTTAATGAATTAAAAACAGATATTCTTCTCTCAGTTAGGAGAAAATTATGTACGTTCAATCAACTTGAATTTATTATCAATGAACTCAAAAAATAAATTAGGATAATTATTGATATTATGAAAAAATTGAAAGAGCGAAAACTATTTCCTCTTGGATCATATTTACCAGAGCTGTTGAATTCTACAAAATTGTCATCAGTACCCTCGGCAAGCAGTCAAATGTTAAACCGATAGTTTATCCTAATTCATAAATTGGGAAGAAAAACTCTTGGAATTACCAGTTGTAAGTAGATAGACAGAAATAAATATAATATGCTTTGTCATTGCGAAGAACCTTTGCGATAGCAAATGTCGTTCCGACTTACTTTGGATATTTTACATTTAATTACACCTACCTACTTAGAAACTAGGAAAGGATGAAAAATTCAAATATTAGCCGAGAATGAAACTATCCTATAGATTTACTATTAATTTGCCATAACTACTCTAGAAACGTCATTAAATTTTTTAAGTCTTAGGTTTTCGGTATGAATAGCGAATTAATAACAATAAACAGTCAAGCCAATAAAACTTATCATCTAAATACTATACTGTTTAGCAAAATTTCAAACAATGATAATTGCTGAATAGTGTTATTCCCCAACTAAAAAAATCTCAAAATAATAGACTTATGGTATGATTCAACAAGGAAGAAAAGCTTCGGTTTCCATGCCCCCAAATATATATTGCCAAAGGTTAGGTCAGAAGGTCATCGGGAGATTATACTGATTTTCAAATATTGCCCAGGCTTAGTGTTAATGAATTAAAAAGATATATTCTTCTCTCAGTCAGGAGAAAATTATGTACGTTCAATCAAGTTTAATTTATTAAAAATGAACTCAAAAAATCAATTCGGATAATTATTTATATTATGAAAAAATTGAAAGAGCGAAAACTATTTCCTCTTGGATGATATTTACCAGAGCTGTTGAATTCTACAAAATTGTCATCAGTACCCTCGGCAAACAGTGAAATGTTAAACCGATGTTTAAACCGATATTTTATCCTAATTCATAAATTTGGCAGAAAAACTTTTGGCATTACCAGTGGTAGAGACTAGGAAAAGATGAAAAATTAAAATATTAGCCGAGAATGAAACTATCCTATAGATTTACTATTAATTTGCCATAACTACTCTAGAAGCTTCATTAAATTTTTTAAGTCTTAGCTTTTCGGTATCAAGAGCGAATTAATAATAATAAATAGTCAAGCCAATAAAAGCAAGCGTCTAAATACTATACTGTTTACCAAAAATTCATGGCTTTTTAGTAATTAGTTAAATATTTGCAGTTTATTAAAATAGAATTTCTAACATGAATAAGGTAGATTATCTCAGAATTAGTTTAATAGATAAGTGCAATTTTCGTTGTCAATATTGTATGCCAGAAGGAGCAGAAATTGACTATATTTTACAACAAAATTTATTAACTCATAATGAATTATTAACTCTGCTCAAAGAAGTATTTATTCCAGTAGGGTTTACTAGATTTCGCTTAACTGGAGGCGAGCCTTTATTACGCCCTGGTGTTGTAGATTTGGTAAAGGCGATCGCCTCTTTTCCAGAAACTCAAGACTTATCCATGACTACTAATGGATTTTTATTGGCAGGTATGGCAAAAGATTTATATGAAGCTGGCTTGAGAAGAGTTAATATTAGTCTAGATTCTCTCGACTCAGATACCTTTGATTTAATTATTGGTAATCGAGGTCGTAGTCGTTGGCAACTTGTTTGGAATGGAATTAAAACAGCTTATCAGGTAGGTTTTGACCCCTTAAAATTAAATGTGGTTGTAATTCCTGGAGTTAATGACCAAGAAGTTTTAGACTTAGCAGCTTTAACTATTGACCGTCACTGGCACGTTAGATTTATTGAATTTATGCCTATTGGTAATGGTAAATTATTTGACGATAGAGGTTGGATATCTTCCGAAGAATTACGGCAGAGAATTCGGACAAGATGGGGGTTAACAGAATCTTCCGTGCGGGGCAATGGGCCCGCTGATGTATTTCAGATTCCTGGGGCCAAGGGAACTCTCGGATTTATTAGTCAAATGTCCGAATGTTTTTGCGATCGCTGCAACAGGATGCGTCTCTCAGCAGATGGGTGGTTACGGCCTTGTTTGTTAAATGAAATGGGTCAAATTAATTTAAAATCTAGCCTGCGGAGTGGGGTTTCTGTTGAAGAGTTACGAGAGCAAGTAGGGTACTTATTGGGTATTAAACCAGAGATTAATTTTAAGGAACGAGAGTCTGGTACTATTGGAATGTATAGTCGAACTATGTCACAAATTGGTGGATAAGGCTGACTTAAGTTATGGGCGTTGCTGATTTGAGGTATGAAATTCAACTAGTGGTAAATTTTCAGCCAAAACAATAGTAAAAATTATACCTATTTAGTCACCGAAAAACTCCTTTTTACCTCTTGAAACCAGACTCGCTCCTCCTGACTCCTATAAAATCATACATTTATTCAGCAACGCCAAATTATGTAACTATGAAATTTCTAAACTATCTTCATTGTCCACAGTTTGTGAGGTTTTAGGAAGAATAATTCTGGCACGAATACCAACGGCAGTTGCTCCTGGTGGTACATCACAAATAACTACAGCATTTGCACCAATTTTAGAATGGTCTCCTAGTTTAACTTGGTGAATTATTTTAGCCCCTGCACCAATATCCACATGACCACCTACTTCTACCTTACCTACTATAGTGACTTGTTGTAAAATCAAACAATTAGGACCAATAGTAGCTTTTGGATGAATTACAACACCATTGGGATGACGTAAAATTAGTCCTCCACCTATTTGACAATTTATAGGGATATCTGAGGCAGTTACTATACTCCAAAATCGATGTTCTAGAACATTCCAACGACTAATCAACCATCCAATAATTCCCCATTTTTTTTGCCATTTTTGATAAGAGCGGATAGATTTTAACAGTTGACGACTTGGCTCCCACCATTTCTTCAACTGTTCGCGACTCCAATTTGGTTCTGTAGCAGATATCTTTGGAATTCGTGTTGAGTTAGTGTTTATTTCTATACTGCTTTTCATTTAATAATAAATAATAAATATGCGATTTAAATATTTTAACAATCACAAAAAAAATTAAATTTATAGTTTCTCTAAACTTAGCAGCATCTCTAAAATGTCAGTATCATACCTGGCGCAGATTATTCTGAGTCCGTAATTTTCCCCTCTTTACTATCAGATGGTGGCATCTCCAAAAAAAATTGGAGACTACCACTTAAATTAATAGCATTATCTAAAAAAATAAACTGAAACCTAAAATTTCTAGGCTTGTCTGGAATAATATTCCACTACCAACAGTTCGTTAATTTGAAGCGCCACCCAATCCCTTTCCACAACACTGTTCACTTTACCAACAAGTTTATTTTTATCAAACTCCAAATGGCTAGGCAAATTAGCTAAACCAGGATATTGGAGATTAGCTTTCACTATTTCCTGGGATTTTTCCTTGGCTTTAACACTAATTTCCTCTCCTGGTTTACACTGATAGCTAGCAATACTAACCACCTTACCATTAATTGTCACGTGACCATGATTAACAAGCTGCCGTGCCGAGGGAATTGTTGGTGCCATTCCTAACCTGAATACAGTATTATCCAAGCGCATTTCCAGCAATTGTAGTAATACTTGACCAGTCGAACCTGCTGCACGACGAGCTTTTTTCACATAACGTAGCAGTTGCCGTTCAGAAAGACCGTAATTATATATCAGTTTTTGCTTCTCTTCTAGTCGGACGGCGTACTCCGAACGCTTTCTCCGATTTTGGCCATGTTGACCAGGTGGATAAGCACGTCTAGCACTTTTTCGAGTTAATCCTGGTAGGTCACCGAGGCGACGAACCACTCTTAAGCGTGGGCCTCTATATCTAGACATATAATTTCCTCATTAACTTCAAATTTAACCACAATCTTATATTATATACTACTTAATACTCATCTTTGTCAATTGGCCAATCTTGAGAAAATACTTTTCTATATTTTATGCCTAAAATTAACTGTTTTGATACTTACTCCCAGGATTTTCGCCAATCTAGCAAATACCATGGTTGGGGCTGGATGTACTTGGCAGCCATTCAACTTTTTAGTTATAGCTTGTTAATGACTATTCCCCCAAAAGCAATGGCTCAGGCAAATCAACAGTCATTTGTAATGTGCTCTGAAGAATTGCTAAGTGTGGGTTTGTCTGATGCAGAAGTAGCTAGTGCTTGTGGTGCAGCCCTCAAGCCTAGAGGTTTATCAGAATGCGTCACAAAAATCTATGATAGTACAACAGAAGCACTATCGACAGAAGAGATTTTGTTTAATTGTCAACAGGTAAGAAGAGTCGAGGAATTAGGCACTTGTGTCGAAAAAATTAACAAATCAGTTCAGCCGATATCTAATCAAGCTGCTGTGTTAGAAAATTGTCGTCGTAGTTTATTGCCAGATCGTTTTTCTTCTTGTGTAGTGGGTTTAAATAGGAATGCTAAACTACCTACCGAAGAGTTATTGGCTACTTGTCTAAACCCAAATGAAGAGACTAGGGAAATTTCTCCTGGGGAAGAGAGTTAATCTTTTTTTGCGTTGCTGATTTGAGGTATGAAATTCAACTAGTGGTACATAAATTTTCAGCCAAAACAATAGTGCAAATTATATCTATTTAGTCACCAAAAAACTCCTTTTTAACGACTGACTCCTGACTCCTGACTCCTGACTCCTGACTCCTGACTCCTGACTCCTGACTCCTGACTCCTGACTCCTATCAAATCATACATTTATTCAGCAATGCATCTTTTTTTCATAACAATAAAACTCTGTTATTTAGTGGGGTTATAGCGGTTTATGAAAAGGTAGACTACGTAGAAATAGAACTATATATATTATCCAATCGGTTGAGTTACTTCTGTTGCTGTAGTCCAAGAAAAATGAAAATCGCTATAAGTACTTTTTTAATAATAATATTTATGCTACCTAAGCGAATGTTTTTAAAACATGGAAAGAGTCATAAAAAGTAAAAAAATGGGATAGATTTGTAGAGCTATTGAGAGATAAAATTCCCTGAAGCTGCACCTTTTTTCAGATTAACTAGTTCTGAGCTAACAGCTTTCAGTCCAGACCTTGGGTTGAAATCCCAGGCTTATAAGTGCCGGATAATTTAAGAGGGGTTGAAATCCCCTTTTTCATTGCATTTATCTCAATTTTAGTATAAATTAGGTACTGTTTGCGGAGCATGAGCGTAGGAAATGCTGACTGCACCAACTGCCGTTTGCGGAGCATTCCGTCAGGAAACGCTTTTAAAAACTCGTCCCAGTCTGTTGAAGAATTGCCGAGCATACAAGGCGTTGCTGAATCAAGGGATGAATTTTTACCGAACAGGTAAATCTCATCTTTAATACTTCTAACTTCTTTTTTCTCCAAACCTAAAATTCATCCCACAAATATGCAACGCCGCATACAAAGCCTAAAGCGATCGCCTTTTATTAACCGTAACAAAAGTAGCTTAGGTAGAACAAAATGTTAGGGCAAATTATCCAGAGGATAAACCCCATTCGTGCCTAATATATTTGTTGTTTTTTCTTCTCTCAACCAGGCAAACAAAAAAAAGTTGAGACCTGAATATTATACAGTTTCACTAAAGTCACCTAGTCAAAATTCACCTAGTCAAAAATGATATTTTAGGAACTTTAAACCTCAATTTTACAGTAATTTCAGCTTATTATTTCACTTCATCAGTTACCGAATAATTAAGGTTTAAAGCCTCTCCTTTAAAGGGGAAAAAAGAAAAAATTTTCCTTGTAGTGAATCCTCTCCTTGAAAAGAAGAGATAATTATTAATTATTAATTATTAATTATTGAACAACTATTTGTGACATTTTTTAAGTGAATTAGTAAGTAGATGGGTTTAATTATTTGTAAAATAGCGATGAAAATTTCAAATGGTAAAAAGCTCTTGAAAACTGAACTTATAGCTTCATTTTCTGATTGTTCATTTTTTTTCGCAGCATTCGGTACGAAACGTTTATTTATGCCTACCTACTTATAATAAGGGACTTGCGTTGAAATAAAGTACAGATTAAAGTAGGGTGGGCAAAACGAATAGATCGACTCAATTAAAAATCCTGAAAGAATATTTTGCCCACCGATAAAGCTAGACACTGGTACATTATTTTTGTGCTCATCCCTAACTATAATTTACCAAACTTAAGCCAATCCACCAAAAGGTTGGCAAGAATAGTAATCATCAATCAAAGTGATTAAACTTACCACCATACCAGCCGAAACCTATTGATTTAGTCATTATAAAAAATCGCTTTTATTGCTTTTATATTATTAGCCATTCTGCACCATCCAAACTAAAAATCCTAAAATTTCCTCAACAGGAGGCAATGGATAATCTGTCAAATCAATCGTTACAGTTTGCCCTTCTAGTTTCATAAATCGCCAAACCGTACCACTTGTCACCGTACCATAAATGGTTAAAATTGGCTGCTGTTTCTGCTGATTAAAGCGTTGAGCTGCCACCATCTCGGCTAAACATTGTCCGAGTGCTGGTTTGAGGTCTTCTTTTTTCGCTTCGACCAAAACCACCGCCGGAGCTTTAATATATAACTGTTCTGGAGAGCGACTAATTAGGAAATCGACATACCCAGTCAAATCAACTTCTGGTTGTACGGCGAATTCTTCACCTGAAAAAACACTAATTTCTCCTTTTAGTTGACGTTTTACCTCTAATAAAACTGGATTAATAATACCTTCAGAACGAGCTTTTTCACTACTTACTGCAATTGCCCAAGGCACTGTTTCTTTCAGAGTATCTTTTAGTAAAGCAGTAGGATTAACTGGGGAAATATTCGGCAAAAAGCGCTCTCCTTCAATTATAGTCAATTGAAAATCGTCTACAGCTTTACTCAGGGTAAATTTACTATAAGGCATAATAATTTTTTGAGCTTTATTTCTGAAATTTTAAGTTGGCATAAGGTCGTCTAATCGCAGTTGTAAATTGGGAAATAAATAAGAATATATAGGTTCTCCCAATGGATATCTTTGCTGTTGATACACACCATTTACTAACTGACAGATTGTGAAAGTAGGTTGTTTAGGATTACCGATAAATTGCAAACCACCCAAGCCTCTAAAATCGATAATCCAATATTCTGGGATATTTAAAAAAGCATATTCTTATACTTTTCTGGCATAATCATCTTGCCAATTTGTGCTAACCACTTCAGCAATAAGTTTAATCGTATTTACATTACAAATTACAGGTTCTTTTTGCCAAAGAGGTTCTTGAGTAAGTTCTATTTTATCTAAGATAATTACATCAGGGCGTAATACTGTGGCTTCAGCATATAGGGGTTTAATTAGACAATTTTTTGGAATTAACCAATTAAAATTATTACGAAAAATTTCAACATAAATTCTACCAGCAATACTCCCGGCAACAGCTTCGTGAGAGCCGGTGGGTTCTATATCTCTTAATTCTCCGTCAATTAGTTCATAACGTGTATTATCCCCGTATTGGGTAATAAACTCCTCAAAGCTAAGTTGTTTGGATGAGGTGTAGGTCATATTTTTGTTTACTGGATAGAAGATAATATAATTTAATTATACATTTTATTAGCGATCGCTCAGACTTGAGATAATTAAAGTTCTCCAAACAGGATAACATTGTTACCTCTGCTTTATTAACCGAATCTAGAAAAAATTTATCAATTCTTATTTATTAGATATGCTATGCTACAAAAGCGGAACAAAAACATCTTGAAATGAATTTATTGAAAAAAATATGTCAAATTATCATAAAATTGACTTATTAGTTGAGTGGATAAATAATTTCAATCCAGAACTGCTCCAAAATGAAGATGATGTCGAAACTAGATTTGTTTTACCCTTCTTTCAACACTTAGGTTATCCAGAAAATAATCGCCGAGGTAAATATCCTATAAAAACTTATCAACCAGGAAAAAAACAAGGTAGAGACCCAGAAGCAGATCATGTCTATTTTTCAACAAATGACCAAGAAAAACAGAATGCTGATACCTCACTGATTATTGTGGAAGCAAAAAAGCCTACAGAAAAAAATTTAGAACCACATATCAAACAAGCTAAATTTTATGGTGACCATCTTAAGTCTGTTTTTTTAGTAGTAACTAATGGCTATCAAGTAA
>JBARXI010000263.1:0-16510 GCA_049647275.1 Microcoleaceae cyanobacterium | reverse complement strand
TAGAGATGCCACGATTATTATAAGCATCAGCATAATTAGGATTAATCTTAATTGCTTCAGTAAAATTAGCGATCGCCCGATAAAAGTCCTTGATTTCATAAAGACAAATACCACGATTATTATAAGCATCAGCATCTTTAGGATTAGCTTCTATGGCTGCTGTAAAATCTGCTATTGCGCTTTCAAGCTCGCCCATAAGAGAACGGAGACTACCTCGGTTGTGGTAGGCCGCAGAATTATTAGGCTCAGTTTTAATCGCAGCAGTGAAATCAGCAAGAGCCTCCTGATGAGCTTCTAAATGGGAACGAGCAACACCTCGTTCATTGTAATAGGTATAAGCTTGGTTTGGATTTAATTTTAGTGCTGCTGTTAGATCGGCGATCGCCTCTGGGTAATTTCCCATCAGAGACAGTATTTTACCTCGTTGGTAGTAAAGGTCTGCTTCATTTGGGTTTCGTTGAATTGCTTGTGTGAGATTTTCCAGCTCCTTTTCGGTCGTTTGATTTGGAGATAGAGGAGTTGGCTTTTTCTGGTATCGAGCTTCACTCTTTTTAGGATCGGATACAACATCTTTCTGTGATGTTTTTGCGATTGTTTCTGGTGCGACTACTTCGGGATTTTTCTCCACTTCAACATCTGTCTGAGTTATATCTGCTGTAGTCGATATCTCACTCTGAGTCTCTGGTATTTGTGCTATTGTTTCTGCTGCCACTACTTCGGGAATTTTCTCTACCTCAACATTTGTCTTAGTTGTATCTGCTGTTTTTTCCTTGACCGATCGAGATTTTGGTAAATAACGATTTAACAGCATTTTTACAAGAGGATTATTTGAATTATCCGAGATGCCTAATTTTTCTGGAGGAGATTTCTCTATCCTTTTATCTACTGTAGTTTGGGGTGCCACTACTTCGGGATTTTTCTCCACTTCAACATTTGTCTGTGGTGTTTCTACTGTAGTTTGGGGTGCCACTACTTCGAGATTTTTCTCCACTTCAACATTTGTCTGTGGTATTTCTACTGTAGTTTGGGGTGCCACTACTTCTGGAGATTTCTCCACTTCAACATTTGTCTGTGGTGTTTCTACTGTAGTTTGGGGTGCCACTACTTCTGGAGACCGAAGAGCGGTCGATCTAACTAGATGCTCTCGCCTTTGAGCTGCTAGGTCATAGTCAGGACTAATTTTTAGTGCTTCTGTGTAATCAGCAGTAGCTTTTTCATATTCTGCCATTGCCTCATAGACAAAACCCCTATTATAATAAGTATCAGGATCATTGGGGTTAAGTCGGAGTGCTTCATTTAAATCAGCAATCGCCTCTTGATGACGGCCGACCTGAGCAAGGGCCAAACCGCGGTTATTGTAGATATTACTACTATTGGGATTAATCTTAAGTGCTTCAGTATAATCAATAATTGCACCTTCATAATCTTCTATTTGATACTTGGCAATACCTCGATTATAATAAATTTCAGCATTACTTGATTCTATCTCTATTACTCTGGTATAATCATCGATTGCTCCATGGTAATCTGCTAATTGATAACGTGCCACAGCCCGCTCATAAGTAGTTATAATCTCATTGGATTCTATCTCTGGTATTGCTTGAGCTTGTTCATTGATGATTTTATTGTTAGATGTAATCTGATTATTTTCCATTTTTTTACTACTTTTTTTATTAACTTTTAATCTCTAACCATATAATAAATCATTTATCTTCAATATTTTTTACCATTGATAAAAAAATCATATATGGTATAAAATTGGCCAAAAATTCTACTCAATTATATAATACCTATTTATTCATTTCTGCAGATATTCTGAAATTAAAATACAGAGTCAAGTATTATTTTACTTTCAGGGAATAAAAAACTATGGAATAGTTAATAATGAAAAACCTACAGTGGACAAAAAAATTCATTAAATCCTCTTAACTTTGGCATTTACTAGCACAGGAATTTTGATATACAAGACACCAGATTCAAGCTAATTATACCGTTTCAGAGAAGTCATACATTACCTTTGGCTCCCGAAGGCGTTTTGCCCCGCGATGTCAAAATCTTAGCTCCTCTGTTAAGGCAGCTCCTACCCAGGAGACAAGAGGCTAGCTTGCCGTTAGGGATCGGGTTGCGAGGGTCGAGTTTGCCCAGCATGACCGAGGAAATCAATCTCAAAGTCAAAAGTCAAACACGAAGATGAATTTAGCTAAAAACTTGAACAAATCATCATTTCAGGTAATTTTTTCACATAAATAAATAATAGGTATTAAATTCTTTCTGAGATTATTTTTGATAATTGAGATTGTACCATAGCGCTCGGGATTTTTAACTCAAATAGAAAAATCCCTTCATAAATCAATCTGAAGAGATAAATCAAATTATTTAATTAATACTTTTCAGTAAGCAGCGTTGTGGTAATTGTACCTATTGATGCTGAAGTATTGAAACCTTCTCCTGCTTCCTGTGGATCGTTATCTAATTGACTTTTTCAATCTTCTTGAATTGACTGCCAAACTAATCCACCTAAATGAGTAAATGCTAAAGCGATCGCTGCCAAAGGTAAAACATAACTGTGCAGGGTATACTGACGTAGTACCGTCATTGTACTAATGCCATTACCACCTGTTAGAATATGTCGTAGTAGGGAGCCAATGAAAGGAATAGCTTCTACAGTAGATAATTCTATAGAAAATCGCCAAAAACCTATTTGAGACCAATCGAGAATGATTGCTGTCCAACCTAAACCAATGGCAATTAAAACAAATAAAATTCCACTAATCCAAGCAATTAACCAACTAGAGCGAAATTGCCGACTTAAAAACATAACTACTATTTGAATTAAGCCGAGAACTATAATACTGTTGCCAGCATAATTGTGTATGTCTCGAATTATCCAGCCGAAAGGAATTTCATTTGTAATCATTTCTAGAGATGTGTAGGCACCACCCGCAGTGGGTTGATAATTAAATGCTAGCAATGCTCCAGAGAAGGCAGAAATTAGAGTTAATGTCACAATTGAGATAGCTAAAGCTGTAGCTAATCTCCGTAAAGTAAAGGTGGGATGAAGATTGTTAATCATTTGTTAACTAATGCTAAATAAAAGTCATAAATTATTGCAAGATAAATCGCACAAGTATGGTATTGATACATCTTGGATCTAAGCAAATGCACTTAACAAATATAGACTTCTCCCCCAACCCCTCCCCTATTAGGACAGAAGATAGTTATTCTCGGTTTGCTCAATTGCAAAAGCATTTAATATTCAGAGCATTCTTTCCACTTCTGTGCAAAGCCAGGGGGTCGGGGGATTCGGTCTTTTTTTTGTACAAGGTATAAGGTATTCAGGACTTACGCAAAGTATTTATAAATAGTGTTTATGGTAGGGGTAATTTCCTGCGGAATGCTACGCAAACATGAATTACCCCTACCAGTAACGTCTGTGCGTAACTCCTAGTATTGACACTATGCTTAGTTCAATAAAAATAGATCGGGTCCAGAGTTACCCGATATTTAGAGTATTACTAACTTTTATCAATCTATTTATGTAAATCTTAACATAACTTTTTCTTTTGTTGCAATTTAGACAAAGTTATCGGATATAAAAGCGATCGCACATTTATTGAAGAAGGCAGGGGGATAGTCAACGACTTGCCACTTCGTGTCTACAAACCCCAACCAATTTTAAGCAGCCTGTAGAGGGTGGGGTATTAAACCCACGAGAGAAAATATCACAAATCAAATGAAATCTGTATAATATTTAACAGACAAATCACCAAAATCACTTATAATTAGCTACCAGTTAAAAATGATAGGTTTCTGAGTTAACTGGTGTGCGTTTCCAATGTCTCACATAGGGAGCTAAAGTAATTAAATCTTCAATATTACGGTGCATTGTAGTGCAAATATCATCCAAAGGTAAATCATTAGGGTCGTAACCGAAAGGATTTTCTATTTCTAAGGCAATTTCTTCAATTCCAAATACCGTAAAACTAATTAGAGCAACAACTATACCTGTCCAAAAATGAAACTCATTAACTATTTGGAATGGTAATAATAAACAATAAATCAACAATAACTGTCTCAGATGAATTGCATAAGCCAAAGGAATTGGAGTCTTTAAAATTCCCTCACAACCAGTCAACGCTTCAACCATTCTATCTAGCAACCTAAACATCGCAGTAAGTTGATAAGAATTAATACAACCCCGTTCATATTGATGCTGGAGATAATCACTTACCAAAAAAGCAATATGAATTGGCGGATGATTCATGTTCTTTAACTTTTCATACCACTCTAATGGCATATATCCATCTAATTCATAGTTAACTTCCTGTTGGCGCAATAGCAATTTACCAGAAATAGCAAAAGCTACTAATAATCGCATTATTGCCTCTTTGTCTTTTCGGTCTGAGGGTTCGTTTTCTTCGACTGAAACCCAAATTTGTCGAGAAAAGTTACGCACCGTATTAATGATAACTCCCCATAATTGACGGCCTTGCCAGAATCTTTCATAAGCTGTATTTGTTCTAAAAACTAATAGTAGACCTAAGACTAAACTAGGAACAATACTACTTTTCATCGGCAAACTAACAGGAAAATCAAAGTAATAAAGTACAGAAATCAAGAAACCCAACAATCCGCAGAATGTCACCCTAAAAATAATAGCAGGAATAACTGAAAATTGCATTTGTAGAATAATTTTCAACCATTCTCGTTTGTCACGATGATGCCTGGTTAATAGTCTTTTTTTAGACATATTTTATGAGCTTAAAATTATACAGATTGGAATAATCTGTGCATATATGATGCACCCAACTTAATTTTACTATCCTTTTCGTAACAGATAAAGGAAGACGTTAAAAATGATAACTCTTAGATCGACTCATTTTAATTAGTAGATATCTCCCAAAATACCGATTTGGGAACTGTGGTGTAAGGGTTTCAGAACCTTTTCTGGAGATGTCTAATGGTAGTTAGACATTTTATAGCCTATAGAACCCCTAAACGTATCTTTGTCAATGAAGATCGTTTTTTTAGTTAGGAGACAGGAGGGAAGAGGGAAGAGGATCGAGCTGAAAAATTTCACAAAAAGAGCAGATTTGGCATCAATTTTGATGCGCGATCAGACTTAACTATGGTAATTATATAGATATAAAATGGGTTCTATAGAACCCCTAAACGTATCTTTGTCAATGAAGATCGTTTTTTTAGTTAGGAGTCACCGAGTCACCGAGTCACCGAGTCTGGAGATAAGAGGGAAGAGGTAAGAGGGAAGAAAGAAGAAAGAAAAATTCCACAAACAGAGCAGAATTGGCATCAATTTTGATGCGCGATCAGACTTAACTATGGTAATTATATAGATATAAAATGCCTGTTTGCGTAGCATGACCTAGGAAAAATCAGTCTAGATAAAAATAAAGACTATCAGCTATTGAAACTCGGCGTTGCATAATCTAGGTATGAATTATAAATATTCATCCCTTACACCACTTCAATACCATTTATTACAACCGCTCTGGTGTTCCGGTGCTCCCTGCTCCCTTATTTCAAAATCATGTCCTCATTCAGCAACGCCTGAAACTCTTAATCAAAACTCAAACATTGCTTCAAACTTTTGAAACCCCATCCTCTCAAATTGTCATCCCAGGTTTTAACCTAGTCTTGACGTTGAGTACTTCACTCAATCCTCAGATTAAAAGGTAAACGAGTATAAATTCCATAAGGATCGTTCATCGCTCTCAAACTAGCCAACTCCTCCTGCAACTTTTTAAATTCAGCCGTAAGTGGGTCTACAGGAGTATTAATTTCTCCGACTTCCACACCAGAAAGACTGCGAAAAATCCGTTGTTCCAAACTATTAGATTTAGGATGCTCTTCAATTTTCCAATCATCTCCAAGTTCAGCTTTTTCCGCAGCAACTTTAATTGCAGATTCTATTCCACCAATCTCATCTACTAAACCTAACTCTTGAGCATTAACACCAGACCAAACTCTCCCTTGAGCAATTTCAAGCACTTTCTGTTTTGACAAATTACGGGCAGTTGCTACATTCGTAATAAACCGCTCATAAATTGAATCCACCATATTTTGAATCAAGGCTAATTCCTCCTCAGTTTTAGGACGAGAAGTAGTATTCAAATCCGCAAACTTACCAATTTTTACCACATCCCAAGTAATCCCATTTTCATTGGCTGCTTCTTGAATATTGAACAACACGCCAAAAACCCCTATCGAACCAGTAATAGTAGTGGGTTCAGCAAGTATTTTGTCTGCATCCATTGAAATCCAGTAACCACCAGAAGCAGCGATATTACCCATAGATACAATTACAGGTTTTTTCTCGCTTGTAAGTTTGACCTCCCGACCAATAACTTCCGATGCGGAAGCACTTCCGCCAGGGCTATTAACTCGCAATACCACAGCCTTAACTTTGTCATCAAGTCGTAGCTTTCGCAACTCTTTGGCTAGGCGATCGCCTCCAATTTGTCTGGGAGTACCTGCACCATCAACAATTTCTCCTTGTGCGTAGACTACAGCAATTTTATTTTTGCTTTTTACATCCCCACTGGCAGTTTCTGCAACTTTTGGCACTCTGGCGTAATTGTTGAGACTAATTTGTGGGAAAGTTTTGTCGTCTTCCTCTTTGCCAGTTAGTTGTTTAAGTTCAGTCAGCACTTCATCGAAATAGGCAACTTGGTCAACTAACTTGCTGTCTAAAGCAGCATTTGCCATTAAAATCCCTTGATTATCTGCTAGTGTTTGTAACTGCTGTGTGGTTAGCTCTCGACTTGGAGCAATAGTTTGCAGATATTCACCCCAAATATTCTG
The DNA here is from genome assembly GCA_049647275.1 of Microcoleaceae cyanobacterium. Classification (GTDB taxonomy): domain Bacteria; phylum Cyanobacteriota; class Cyanobacteriia; order Cyanobacteriales; family Microcoleaceae; genus JASJEE01. The sequence continues at coordinate 9,688 of JBARXI010000263.1, read as the reverse complement.
TAGCAACTGAAGAGTTTGCTGTCGATTTTCCGGGCTCATTTCTTCTCGGATAAAAGGCTCAACAGCGGATTTATATTTACCCACTCTCGTTACCTGAACTCCAACGCCGAATTTATCCAACGCCCCGGTTAAGAACATAGTTTCAGAACTTAAGCCATTAAATTCCATAGCTCCAAAAGGATTGATGACAATTTTATCTGCTACCGAACTCAGATAATATTCTCGTTCTGTCCAATCCATGTCATAGGCAATGATTTTTTTGCCAGTTTCTCGGAAACGTTGGAGTGCTTGGCGTATTTCTTGCAGATTTGCCAATCCTGTTGCCCCAGGAGTGTTGCTACCTTGGATATAAATGCCGACAATTTTGTCGTCTTTGGCAGCAGCATCAAGGCTGTTGATTGCTTTTCGGAGAGTGATGGTTGTAGCTTGGTCAGCAGAGAGAGCTTCTTGGAGTGCTTCGCCTGTGGTGGAGAGGGGTTGGGTGTCTTTGATGGTAGTGGCTAGGTCGAAAACTAGAACTGATTTATCTTTGACTTGTGGACCTACGTCTTGAGTTTTACTGGCGATGGAAATAACAAAAAATATTAATCCGCCAAATCCGAAGCCGATAATTAGAGTAATTCCTAGTATGCTGCCAATTAGACTGGCAAAGGTGTATTTGAAGAAATCTTTCATGTTTTAAGTGGGAGTTGGTAATTGGGAAATTAACTTAATGGTAGTAGGCAATAATTAACTACTATTTTAGTTTGTTTGATTTGAGTATGAGGTTCAAAGTCTGAATTTTTATTCGATTTCCATTGCCAAAATAGTAAAAACTTTTTTTTTCAGACATGATAAATCAAGGTTCTTTCCTGCTAGCAAATTAATTTTTATTAGAGGTTGAGATTGCTCTATCGCCTCAGTTACAATTCTTGTTTTTGATGTTTTAGTTGGTGAGTTGATGCTATAACTAATAGACATCTCCAATAATAAAAAATCAAATCAATTATCACACATAAATTATCAATTCTTTCCCCCTACTGCTGTACGGGTGGTTTCCTACAGAATGCTACGCAAACGAGAACCATCCCTACTCTTTTGGTGGAGATGTCTAATATTTTTTCTCTATCTTACTCGTTCGAGAGTTTGAGATTTTTTCAGTTCAGATAAGTTGGCATTACCTGTGCAGAATAAAACTGTGGTTATTTCTGCAATTAATATATCTACTAATAAATCTAGGGATGCTTCTGATTCCGCTGCAGCTTGAAGAAATGGCCAAGCTAGCCCGCCTAAGTCCGCACCCAGAGCGATCGCCTTTGCTACATCCAACCCATTTCTTAACCCTCCAGAAGCAATTAGAGGTATCTCTGAGTTGAGGTCGCGGATAGCCGTGATACATTCTGCAGTAGGTAAACCCCAGTTGGCAAAAGTGTTTCCTAGCCTCCGCTGACGTGCATCTGTGGCTCGTTCTCCTTCAATTCTGGCCCAAGAAGTTCCTCCGGCTCCGGCCACATCAATCGCTGCTACTCCGCTATCAATCAGTTTTTGGGCCATTTCTCTAGAGATGCCATTACCGACTTCTTTGGCAATTACTGGTACTGGCAACGTATAACATAGTTTTGATATTTTGTCAAAAATTCCCCGGAAATTAGTATCACCTTCAGTTTGAATGCACTCTTGGAGAGGATTGAGATGTAAAATTAGGGCATCTGCCTGTAGAATGTCGATCGCTTGTTGGCATTGGTCGATGCCATAGTCATAATTTAGTTGGACTGCTCCGAGGTTAGCAAACAGAAGGATATCAGGGGCAAGCGATCGCATGGCGAAGGTATCAGCGACCTTGGGATTTTCTACAGCTACCCGTTCAGAACCAACTCCCATCGCTATTTTATAGTGTTGGGCAACTTTGGCTAACCGAGAATTAATTATTTTTGCTTGTTCTGTGCCACCTGTCATTGAAGATATTAATAATGGCGCACCTAGTTGTTTTCCTAGAAAGGTAGTTGTTGTATCTATTTGACTGCGGTTGATTTCTGGTAAACAGCAGTGAGAAAAACGGTATCGGTCTAACCCATTAGTGGTGTTGTTAAATTGGACATCTGATTCTAGGCAGATTCGTAGATGGTCTGCTTTGCGGGTTTGAGTTTGGGAGCTTGAATTCATCAGTTTTGTAATTACAAATTTAGACAGAAGTTCATCAAAAAACTTCTCTATCTCAATATACTATTTATCTTTATTATCAAGTGCAATTAATTTTAGATGTAAGGTATAGAGTTTTGAGTTGAACAATTAATAATTAACAATGAATAATTACCTCTGCTTAAAACGGATTGGATTGAGGAAAAGGATTATTGTTTTTTCTTGATTTATTCTTTTAGGGCGATAGCCTTTGGCACAGCTAAGAAGAGGCTTTAAATCTTAATTATTCGGTAAAAGATGTCATTTCAGTTACAAATTAGCAGTAAATAATGAAAAATATCTCTTTTTTCACCACCTAAAATCTCTCAGCGAAAATTTTATATAAATCATCAAATCTGATAATTTTTTTTATGGTATTCATCAAAAAATGTTTTAAGAGATTATTATCTAGATTTTCTCAAATAGATGAAGTAAACAAGTTTTGGATTTTAGGAAACAGGAAAAAGATAGAAGAAAAAAATACTGTATCTCATTTTCAGATAACCTCTAAGTAGCCAGGCATAATTAAATTTCACGAGAGTCAATTGCGACATTTTCTGCCTAGAAGGTTTGCAGAGGATGACCGACCGAAAGCAATCTCAAGGGTTGAAGTTAATTTACATTTTGTTACATAGTGATTTTTATTCCCGCCTACTTACGTATACTTACTTATATTAAGTTAGAATAATTAATTATAAATAAGATATCTTGTTTTTTACCCCAGGAGAAAAAAAAATTATTGGCAAATTTATTCAACTTGTTCACTGTTCTGCTCTACCTCTCTGAAAGATATTTATAAGTATTCAAACAAACTTCATATTATAGCAATGTGAAATGATTAGTGAAATAAATTGGCTACTTCAAGGCAGAAGGCAGAAGGAGGAAGTTTTTAACAACTCCAGGAATTTTACAAATGATTTAGGATTGCTATATGCGTGTCTCCTCAAAATTATTTCAGATTTTTTTACCTACTGCAGAATGGTGGAAATAACTAAGTACTTAACCAGTTAAAAAAGATTAAAAAGATTAGTGTACAAGCTTTTTTCCCCTCTGTTTTCTGGCTCCTGCCCAATTGTATTAGCTTGCTACTAACCCCTTTGCTTTAAGTCAGATTTGAGTTGAGAAGAAAAGTTTCACAATTATCAATTATTTGATACTTAATCTATGAATTTAGGAGGGCTAATTATGTCAGTGATGATTTCTCAAAATTTACCAATAGAGGTATCAAGGTTAAGTGCTAATGATGACAGACGAGTGTGGGAATTTTTAGCCAAATTTATCAAAAATCCTACCAGTCCAGGAATTCGGTTAGAAAGAATCATCATTGCCAAAAACAAAAAGCAAAAACTGTGGTCAGGCAAAATAACTGATTCTTTGAGAGCAATTATTCGTCAAGACAGTAACAATAACTGGACAATTATTTATGCAGGTAAACATGACGATGCTTACAAAATAGCTGCTAAAAAAGAAAAAATTAAGTCAGCTACATCAGCTCAATTTATTGACGACCCCGAACTAGAAGCAGAAGTCAAAGAATTAGAAAAAAGTTATCAAAAATATGGCTTGTTTGAAGAAAATACTTATGAAATTCAAGACATAGAAGAAATTGAAAAAATGCGTCATGCACCCCTAGCTTCTTGGTTAGTCTTTTTGCATCCAGAACAACAAAAATATGCCACTATTTCTAGTAAAGGGCCGATAAAAATCACTGGTGCTGCGGGTACAGGTAAAACTGTAATTTCATTACACAGAGCCAGATATTTAGCCAGACAAAATAAACAGGTTTTGTTTGCTTGCTTAGACCAAACATTTTGCAAATATATCAAACGAAACTTACAAATATTATGTACTCCACAAGAACTCCAAAAAATTACTGTCGATACAGTATATAACCAGGCTCAAAAAATAGTTAATTTGGCAGAATTTCCTCTTCGTGCTGTAGACAATAAAGAAATAAAAAGACTGATTAAAAACTTTTGCCAAAATCGTTATTCTACCTTACCTCCAGACTCCTTATTAAAAGAATGGAATCAAGTAATTTCAGCACAAAATATTACCACTTGGGATGAGTATCGCGTCGCGGCACGACACGGTAGAGGTTATCCTTTAAACCAAGAGAAACGTCATGCTGTTTGGCAAATTTTAGAAAAAGTTTTATTTACTTTATATGCCAGGGGTGATGCTGACTGGCAAGGTATTTGTTGTTTGGCGATAAAAGTTGTTTTTTCCAAAAAAGTTAATAGTCATTTTGATGCAGTTATTATTGATGAAGTGCAAGATTTTCAGCCTCAAGAAATATTATTTTTGAAAGCTTTGGCTGGTTCTGGAAATGATTGTTTGACATTAGTGGGAGATGCCGGGCAAAAAATTTATCCAGGTGGTTTTAATCTGAAACAGTTAGGCGTTGATGTGGTAGGTCGTTCTTATAATTTACAAATTAATTATCGCACAACTCAACAGATTCGGATATTTGCTGATGCTGTTTTGGGTAATCAAAATGAAGTTCTGAATGATGGTCAAGAGAAACATTATATTTCTCAAGATATATTCAGAGGTATTGAGCCGATTTTAAATGGATTTGATACTCAAAAACAAGAAGTTGAATATATTACTCAGCAAGTTTTAGATTTAATTGAAACCGGAATGGAGCCAGAAGAAATTGCACTTTTTGCTCGAACTCAACGGCGACTAATTCCGATTCAAGAAAGTTTAGAAAACCGGGGAATTCCTTGTTATTTATTTGGAAGTAAAGATAATTATGCTACTGTGGCGCTGAATTTAGCTAAAATACATCAAGTTAAAGGATTGGAATTTAAGGTTGTATTTATTGTGGATGTTTCTGATAAATATTTTCCTTTTGCCGGAGCAGTCAATTTACAAGCGCCCCTAGCAGAAATTGCAGAGGCAAAAGCATTAGAAAAGCGGCTTCTTTATGTAGGAATTACCAGAGCGCGAGATGAATTATTTATTTCTTGGGTTGGTCAACCGAGTAGATTTTTGCAGGAGATAATTTCACAGAAAAAACTCGCTGCTGTCGTGTAGAAAGTATCTACCGAAAAAAGGAACAGGGAATAGAGAATAACCTCTAATATCATGTTCGGATAATTAGTGATAAAAAAGTAGGGGTAATTCATGAATTACCCCTACGAATAAACGAACATGATATAATTGATGTTTTTACGACAGTAGTTGGCTTGGCGATATCATTCATACTAGGAATGTTTATCAGAATCTCAAGTATTGTTAGTTAAGTTGATAATTTTATTGATGAATTCAAGATTGAAGTTATGAGACCGGTAATAACTAAAGAAGAATTACTCAGACGTTATAGTAATGGGGAAAAGAGATTTTGCTGGAGTCGATATCGACTACGAAGACGATGACGTTGTTGGGTTCAGTGGCAGCTTAATTCACCATTATAACTAGATTATAACTAGAAGATATTAAACAAATGATGTCAGGCTATTTGGGGGAAAAAATTATGGATGCACAAGAATTTATTGAACAAATCAAGGCAGGTAGAACAGACTTTACTGGAGTCGATCTAAAGGGGGCAAATCTTAAAGGAGTTAAGTTAAAGCACATAACATTGAGCGGGGCTAACTTAGAAGGAGTAGATTTAGAGGGAGCTAAGATAGACTCTACTGATTTGATAGATGCCAACCTTAGTGGTGCTAACTTGAAAAACGTAACTTTAGAGATATCACATTTAGAGGGTGCAAATCTGAGTCAAGCAAATTTTAGTGGTACTGATACTTATTTGGATGGCACTTTCTTTGATAATACCATCTTGATTGGAGCTAATTTCAGTTCTGCTGACATGAGTTTTGCGGGATTTAATTATGCAGACCTGACAGATGCTACTTTCAGCAATGCGATTATGAGAAAAACCATCTTTGAGAACGCTAATCTTACTAATGCTAATCTCACAGATGCGGATGCAGAAGAAGCTATTTTTGATGGAGCTATTTTTAATAATACTATATTACCAGATGGAAGTATCGGCAATGAACCTCCTAAATATGGTCCCGTTAGAATCACAAAAGAAGAATTACTCAGACGTTATGCAGAAGGGGAAAGAGATTTTCCAGGAGTCTATATCGACTACGATGAGGATGATGTTCTAGGCTTAAGTGGTTACAATTTGAGTGGTATCAACTTGAGTAACGCCGAATATATCTCCCCTTACTTAATGGAGACAGATTTGAGTAATGCTAACTTGAGTGGTGCCGATCTAAGCCAAATGTGTTTAGATAAAGCTAACCTTAGTGGTGCTAATTTGGGTGGTGCTGACTTATTTCAATCTGGTCTTGATGATGCCAATCTGAGCAGTGCCGATCTTAGAGGGGCAAAGTTAGGCTCGGCTACCTTTCCTCGTGCCAATCTGAGCGGTGCCAATCTGAGCGGTACTGATTTGAGGGATACTATTTTTGATGGGTGTGATTTAACCGGAGCCAACTTTAGCTATACCATTTGGAAATCAGCTAGCTTCTGTAACGCTAACTTGAGAGGAGCTAACTTGGAGGGAGTCAAATTTATCAAATTCTGGTTTGATAACACTATAATGCCAGATGGAAGCATTCGTAATGAATAGCATTCATCTGGCATCACTCCTTTGACAATTTCGATCTAATTACTTCAGGACTTACGCAAAGTATTTATAAATATTGTTTCTGGTAGGGGTAATTCATGAATTACCCCTACTTCCACACCTCCCACACTCCCCACACTTCCACACTCCCTCGCTCCCTACCTAAATAACTCCACCCCATCTCTCCCATCAATATCTTGCACATAAACCTTCACCTGTTCCTCCTTAGAAGTAGGTAATTTCTTACCCGTAAAATCTGGATGAATAGGCAACTCCCGATGACCTCTATCCACCAACACCACTAATCTAATAGCCTGGGGGCGACCATACTCAAGAACTGCATTCAAAGCAGCTCGCACTGTTCGACCTTTATAAATCACATCATCAACCAACACCACAATCTTACCACTAATATCCACAGGAATTCTTGTTTTAGCTGGCGTTCGCATCCCTACTTGATCCAAATCATCCCGATAAAAAGTAATATCCAACGCCCCCACTGGCACCTGAATTTGTTCTAGCAATTCAATCTGACTTGCTAACATTTCCGCTATGGATACTCCTCTGGTGTAAATACCTAACAATACCAGTTGAGATAAATCTCCCGAATTTTCAATTACTTGGGAAGCAAGACGAGTAACAGTACGCCTTAACTCCTGTGCAGATAAAATTTCTACTGTATCGCTCATTTATTAACCTACCAAAAATAACAGATAAAAAATAACCCTAACCAAATTAAAAAACAATAGCGAGTTAACCGCAATGCTCGATGAATAATTTCTGGTGTAATTGGATGAATGAGGTCTCCCAAAAGTGGCTTGTGTTTAACCGTTCCCTGATAAGAATTAGTACCGCCTAACTGCACTCCCAATGTTGCAGCATAAGCGCACTCACTCCAACCAGCATTCGGACTTGGGTCTTTCACCCCATCTCTTTGGCAAATTCTCCAAACATATAGAGGTTTGCCAGAGAGGAAGGCTATAGTCAGTACATTTAAACGACAAGGTAGCCAGGTTAAGACATCTTCTAACTTGGCACTAAACCATCCTATATCCGTGTAAGGTGCCTCTTTATAGCCTACCATCGAATCTAACGTACTTGCAGCTTTGTAGGCAAAGGCTAAAGGCACGCTGCCTACACCAGGTATTATCGTTCCGACTAAAGCATAAAACAACGGTGCTATTACTCCATCAGTAGCATTTTCCGTGACTGTTTCTAAAATTGCTCGTAAAATTTCTGAAATTGATAAATTTTCTGTATCTCGACCTACATACAAACTTAATTGTTGACGTGCTTGAATTAAATTACTATTTTCTACAAGTTTAAGTACATCCTTTGCTGCAGTACTTAAACTTTTGCCAGCAAAACAACTAGCTAATAGAATGCTCTCTAATATTCGTGCTAACAAAGGAAATTGGACAAAAGTTATTCGTAAAGCTTGAACAATTAACCAACTGATAATTCCGCTACCGAAAACAAGAGCGATAGCCAGTAAGATACCTGCCAATCTAAGTGTTAATATACCGAATTTATCTATGTCATGTTTAGTGAGTTTAAAAATTAGTTGAGTGTAATGAGTAATTACCCAGCCCATGATTTTTACAGGATGTGGCCAACCCCAAGGATCGCCAATCAAAAAATCTAGGTAAGCAGCGATGAAAAGAACAATTAAGGGATAGTTAGCATTCACAGGAATTTAAGAATTAGATATTTATTTTATTCATTAATCATTGCTCATGGTCTCTTGCTGATTATCTATTACAACTTTATAGTAAAGCTATCAATAACTAAACAACAAAATTAGTTTCTTCTCCTACTGCAGCTTGCCAACTACGGACGTCATAGTATAAGTCTTCTAGGGAAATATTGTAAAGAGCTTCAGAAAGTTTTTTATTGAGCCGATTCCAGATAGAATAAGTAACCCAGTCTTCTGCTTGTTTAGTCTCAGGAGAATATTTCGCTAAAGGTTCGATTCTTTCACCAACAGCTTCTAGTATTTGTCCTAGAGATATTTGATCTGGTAATCTAGCTAATTGATATCCTCCTTGAGCACCACGAACTGATTCAACTAAACCAGCACGACGCATCTCAATTAATAACTTTTCTAGATAGGCTATAGGCAGGTCTTGACGCACTGCTATTTCTCTTACAGATGAGGGAGCTTTACTTTGTTGTAAGCTTAAATCTAACAGTGCCTTAACACTGTAATGTCCACGACTAGTTAACTTCATTGTATTGCGCTTAATATAAAGGGACTCGATCAATTTATAGCGAAAATTCAGTTAGTGGGCCACCCAAATAACTGGTTAATAGTTGATAGTTGATAGCTCAATCCTTATATTACATACTATAGAGATGATTACTTAGTTTAATAGATACCTCAGCTCAGATTATTGTCTTAAAAATTTTCATAAATATGTGAAATATTCAAATAATTAGTGTAATATAGTTTTACAAGCAAACATTAAGCTATCGTTTCTTGGAATTTAAACAAGCCAAGAGAAAAAGCTGATAACTGTAGTAGAGTGTTCTAGGACTGAAAACATGGCTAAAAAGAAAAATCCCGAACCCTTATTAGGGGAAGATTTGATTAAAAAAGTAAAAGACTTAGGCAACCTAAGTAAAGAAGAAAAAGCTAGAGAATGTGGCTACTACACCGTAACTAAAAATGGTGTTGAGCGTGTTAATATGATGAAATTTTTGAATGCCCTGATTGAAGCAGAGGGTATTGAGTTAGATGGTAAGCAAAATGGTAATGGACGTGGCGGGCGTTCTGCTAGTTATAGGATTAGTGTTCAATCTAATGGTAATTTGTTGATTGGTGCAGCCTATACTAAACAAATGGAATTAAAACCAGGTGATGAATTTGAAATTTCCTTGGGACGTAAACATATTCATCTGCGTCAATTAGAGGCAGGAGAAGAAGAGGAAGGAGAAGAA
>JBARXI010000262.1:0-3034 GCA_049647275.1 Microcoleaceae cyanobacterium | reverse complement strand
AAGAAGGCAGAAGGCAGCTATGCTGTTTGCTCCGCATTCCGTAGGAAAGGCGTGATGTGAAAATTGCATGGGGATTCGCTCCCCCAAACAATTTTGAGCACCGCGGGTGACGGTGGGGTATTAAACCTATAAGGGAAAAGATAATAGTATTAAACAATTTGTCAAAGGCGCTTCAAATAAATCTCTGTTACATGAACCTTCAAATGTTAAAGGAGCAAACAATTTTTTTTCTCTTAAAGCAGTAATCTAACTTACTCTTTCTGTTTTTTTGCCTGATTTTAGAGCATAGCACCTTTCTCAAGTGCGGACTATAGCCCTAGGGATAATCTTCTTGGTTACTAATACCAGCTTCATCTACATAAACTATAGCAATCAAGAATCAGATGTGATAATTTTAGCGTTCCCTAAAAGTCGAGCATATAGTAGTTTTCATATTCATAAGATACAGTTTTTTTTTCTTCTCTGTTGCCTGTTGCCTATATTAAATGAGTTAAAAGATTTGGCAATGTACCATCAGCATGAAAAAAAATTTGCCCTCGAAAAATTGTACTAAAGGCGATCGCTAAAAAATATCCAAACCATCCAAAAATTCTCCCACTGTTAAAAAATAGAGCCAAAAAAGACCCAGATGAGGATGTGCGAAGTGAAGCAATAAAACGAATAGCTAATGGTTGGAAAAATCACCCATAAATATTTAATTTTTTGGGGAATTCCCCTCTCAAAAATCCATTTAAAAATAAAGATGACAATAACTCATTTCCAAACAACTCTTGAAAAATTTTACTAAAGGCGATCGCTAAAAAATATCCAAACCATCCAAAAATTCTCCCACTGTTAAAAAATAGAGCCAAAAAAGACCCAGATGAGGATGTGCGCAAGTGGGCAAAGAAGACTTTACAGCAATTTCAAAAGTGGAAAGCGAGTAACTGAGGAGTCAGGAGGGAAGAAAGGAGAAAAGTAAAGATAATTTCAGTATTTCTTTGTTACTGTCGGCACTGTCAGTTCTTATATTATATCTCATTAATTAAAGCTAATTCTTTCGGTCCAATAGGTCTATAAAGAATAGTCTTTTCTCTGATATAATTTATTGTTTACTCCACTTAATTCCTTTGATAAAAATCTCTCGGTAACGTACCACTTCTATCATAAAGGCCAAAAGTTATCAAGGCCATCCGGCAAAATTTATTAACATATCTTAATATATATAAAGAAGAGTTTGAGGATATGGCCGTGACTGATAACCAAACATCTAAAGTGAATAGACTATTTCAGACCCTAGCCTATTTTGGGGTTGTTCCCTTTGTCGGGAGTTTTAAATGGCTACAAAAATTATTTGGTGAAAAGACACCCAAATCAGCAGACAGATCAGAAGTAGTATTAGTAGTGGGTGCTAATGGCGGAATCGGAAAACGAGTTGTACCCAGACTCCTAAAGCGGGGTTATCAAGTACGAGCGCTCGTTCGAGATGCCAAAAAAGCTAAAAAAATTCTCGGCAACAACGTCGAAATAGTAACTGCCGACATTACCAAACCAGAAACCCTCACCCCCGAAGTATTTAAAAACCTTAGCAAAATCATCTGTTGCACGGGTACGCGGGTACAACCTGTCGAAGGAGACAACCCAAACCGGGAAAAGTATTATCAAGGCATTAAATTCTTCATGCCAGAAGTTGTTGAAGACCCCCAACTTGTCGAATACGAAGGCATGAAAAATTTAGTAGCAGCCGCAAAACCACAACTACAACCAAGCAACAAAAAAATCATCTTTGACTTCACCAACCCTACCCAAGACCTCAAAGAAACCTGGGGTGCATTAGACGATATCGTTATGGGTGGAGTCAGCGAAAGCTCTATTCGTCTAACAGATACTGGTGCCCTTTTCTCCGGTAACGTCTCTACTGACAACTCCGGCGGTTTCGTATCCGTTCGTACCCGCAACTTCGACCCCCCAATGAATTTATTGGGAGCTGCTGGTATCGAACTCCGAGTCAAAGGAGATGGCAAACGTTATAAATTTTTCCTTCGTTGCGAAGACAAGTGGGATGGCATTGGTTATAGCTATTCTTTTGACACCGTTTATAATATCTGGACAACTATTCGCATTCCATTTAAGAATTTAACTCCTGTTTTTCGTGCCAAAGTTGTAGAAAATGCTCAATCTTTTAATCCTAGTCAAGTTTATTCTTTCCAATTAATGTTGAGTAAATTTGAATATAACCGAGAACTTAATCCTAAATTTACACCAGGATTTTTTCAGTTAGAAGTTGAGTCAATTAAAACTTATGGTGGAGAGCAATTACCTAAATTTGTATTGGTTAGTTCGGCTGGTGTAACTCGTCCGGGGCGACCAGGTTTAAACTTAGATGAACAACCTCCTGCTGTGAAATTTAATGACCAATTGAAAGGTTTATTAAACTGGAAATTCAAAGGAGAAGAAGTTATTCGTTCTAGTGGGATTAATTACACTGTGATTAGACCTTGTGGAATGACTGAACAACCAGGAGGTCAAGCTTTAATATTTGACCAAGGTGATAATATTAAAGGTATTGTTAGTCGGGATGATATTGCCGAACTTTGCGTTAAAGTTTTAGAAGAAACACAAGCTTGCAATACAACTTTTGAGGCAAAAGGAGATCAAGAAAAGCAGGCAACTGCTGAAATTTGGGAGAAGTTATTTAATAGCTTAGAATCAGATCGAAAGGAATCAAGTTTGACAGTTTAAAGAGATAGATATAGGGTGCTCAATGTTCAACAATTAATAATTATTAATTAATGATTAATTACCTCTCCTTGAAACGGATTGGATTGACTAAAAGGAAAAAATTTTCTTCTCTTGGTCGATTGGATATGGCGTTTGCGCTTCGCAAAGCTTTCCTATCGGAATGCTGCGCAAACGCTAACACGTAGTGTCCCGGAGGGAAAGGAGACCCGCTCTTACAGAGCCGCTCCGCTTTACATGTCGCTCCGCGAAGAGCGCAGTTGTGCGCCAGCAAAACGCCATCCCACCCTACGGTTCGCTCCGCTTTACATGTCGC
>JBARXI010000261.1:0-3038 GCA_049647275.1 Microcoleaceae cyanobacterium | reverse complement strand
GAGACTAACCTCGCAAGCTCTAAAGATTTTTCCTGCAATTGAATTGCTTGTTGTGCCTCGCCAAGATAATGGTGACATAATCCCAAACCTCCCAATATTTTGCCTTCTACAGAGCGATCTTTTTGAGATTGAGCAATGGCCAGACCCTTTTGATAATAAGCTATCCCTGTTCTATACTTACCTGTTTCACTGTAAGCATTCGCTAATCCTAATAGAAAGAGTATGTCAACATCTGAGGGAAATTTATTCAATAATTTGATATACAAGTCAATCTGTTGTTGATAATATCCCCATGTACCAATCTGGTTTACAAAACTATCCTGTGTAGAAGTTTTTAGCTCAGTAAAGATAAGTTCACCAGCTCTTTCCCAATCTTCAACTTCACAAAGATGATGAAATGATTCTAAATATCGACCGACTTTCTCTAAATTACTAGATTCAGAAGAAGGCTCATCTTCAATAGTTAGAAAATATTTGACTGATGTGTAATGATCGATCTGTTCAAAAGGAACTTCATCCAAATTAATTTCTAACTTTTTAAATAGTAATTGAGCTTCTGCTTTAAAATTATTTTTCATGTTTAACTCACTTTAGTTTTTAATTTTTCGATTAAATTTCTATGGTTCTCTAAAGCAACACTACGAACTAAATTATGTTGACCGTAAACTCGCTTATTATTATGATTAAGTGATTCTTCAGCTAGAAAACGATTTAATAGTTCTTCTAAAGCTTGTTCTTGTCTTTTTTGACTACAAACCTGCTTTTCTACACGTTTTACTAATACTGCTAACTGCATTAACCAACCTTCTTCTTGTACAGGAATGCGATAAACCGAAGCAGCACAAATTAAGATATAAGCATCTGGTACTTGAGTTTCTAGACGATTAAATACAGCTTCTACACGGTTCTTATTTACTTTCTTTTGAAAATCACGAGTAAGTTTGTGTAATTCCCATTCATCATTTCCTTCAATTTTTCCTGCTTCAGCTTCTGCTAAATCTTTTTCTACTTCTTGTATCTTACTTCCTACATCATTCCAGTATGCTTGTACATTCCCATAAAAAGGATTTCCGTTTATTTCCCCAATGATTACTCGCAATACTAAAGGATGACCTTTATAAACTCTTCCCAGTCTTAATAAAATTGGTCTATCTTCTGATTTTTGACTAATATCTAATTTTTCTATCTTAAATAGTGCTTCTTGTTCAGATTCATTCAATCCATAAAGAATTTGACGTTGATAAAAATTAGGGTAACGACCAGCTTTGCTATGCAAATTAACTGGTAAATCTTGAGAAGTAACAATTAAACGAGTTTGACAAGATTCAGCAGATAATAACCTCAGAAAAAACTTTTGCCAATATTTATCAGAGAAATCGCCCCAACTAGCGTCATCACTTTTTTCCAATAAGTTTTCCATCGAATCAATTAGCACCATAAACTGATTATTTTCTAACCTATTCACTAATTTATTTAATAGTAATTCGGGTTTTTTCTGGAGTGGTGGAATCACTTCTCCTAAACCTTCTAACCATATAGTTGCAATACTAGCAAAGTCTTTAGGTTTGTCATTATAATCAAAATTTGCCCTTAGTAATTTTTTGTCAAAATTACTTTGGATTAAATCTTGTAATTCTACTACTAACTTTTCCGCTAAAGCAGTTTTACCAATACCTGTTAATCCTAAAATCAAGAGAAAACGACAAGATTTACGCAAATCACTACTAAGTTTTGTTATTAAATTTTTACGACCTACCCAAGCCTCATCATAAGTAAAAAATTCAGGAGTTTTTGCTTCCTTTTTTGGGGAATTATTAGCAGAATTTGAATTGTTTTTCTGACTAACTCCAAGTTTTGCTAAAACTTCAAATGCAAAAGCACTTGCATGACGAGCAGCTACTTCTTGATAACCCCCTTCATCTGCCTTACTTTTACCATCAATTAGATCGGAAATACCCCGAATAATTAACGCCGAAACCTGTTGGTTAGCATGAGCAGCTTGCAGAATACCATGACCTTCCATTTCCACTGCTAAAGCATCACCATAATTATGCTCAAGAAACTCAAACAAATCAGAATCTTTATTGGCAACTACTTTTTCTCCCGCAGCAATAGGAGCAACAAATACTCCTGGTTTAGCCTCATTAGAAAGTCTAGCTAACCAGTCTGTTTTTCTAGCCTCAGCTCTTGCCCGGTGAATCATATTATAATTTGAAAGACCAACATCCGGTCTTGGCCTAAACGTCTCAGCCACCTTACCCGACTCATAACCATAAACCTTAGTAGCAGCTACCACATCTCCCAGTTGGACACCCTTAATTCCTCCAGCTACCCCAACAAATAGAATCACATCAGGCTTAAAATAAGCGATCGCCCTTTCTGCTTCTATAGCTGCGGGTGAATTTCCAGCACCAGTCTCTACAATACCCACTTCCCACTCTTGACCACCAAGAGAAAACTGGCCTCTCTCATAAATTGTCCCTTTAGGGTGCGTCTCCTCTTTCAAGTCAGTCAGATAGGCGCGTACTGCCATATATTCGATAGGAATTGCTGTTAAAATAACCACACAAGACATACTTTCAACCTATTAATTGAACTGCTTTCTATTATGGCTAATTTATTTCTAAACGTGTGAAAATCAAACTGTTTTTCAATCAACTTTAATTCATTGAAAATACTGCTCAATTGCTGATGTTTATTTTTGATTTTATGTTCTGGCGATCGCTTATAATACTGTAGATTAATAAGTCAGGCAATTAAATATTTGTAGTGCGGGCATCTTACCCGCTATAGGTTGATTTCATTCAAGTTGAATCTGCTATATTATTGTTGGGTTTCCTTAAGTTCAACCCAACCTACAAAATGCCTATTACTGCTAATTTATTTTAAAATGTATGAAAATTAAACGGCTTTTCAATCAACTTTAATTCATTGAAAATACTGCTCAATTGCTGATGTTTATTGTTAATTTTATGTTCTGGCGATCGCTTATAATACTGTAGATTAATAAGTCAGGCAATTAAATATTTGTAGTGCGG
>JBARXI010000260.1:0-6064 GCA_049647275.1 Microcoleaceae cyanobacterium | reverse complement strand
AATCATCAGCCATAAATTAATTATAAATACTTGCTAAGGCCAGACAATTAGCGACCATTATTCCCTACTGACTACTGACTACTGACTACTTGCCCTTTATGCTACGCTTTGAAGTGCGGAATGTAGGATATAAGTAGGTAAGCGGGAATAAACCTCACTATGTCATTTCAGTTATCAGTTATCAGTTATCAGTCATAAAATATTTATGCAACCTCAACTCTTAAAATTGCTTTCGGTGACTGAATGTTCTGCAAACCTTCCACTCCATTCCAGTCGCTTCGGACATACTGATATTTAATTATGCCTGGCTATTTAATGAACCGAACACGCTCTGATTTATCGTCCTATCTGTGTCAAATTGGGATTATTGTTTTACCCCGATATAAAGAATTTACTTGCTCACAAACTAGATTTTTTGTGCCGATAAATAATTAATTTCCATGTTTAATATCCTGGGGAAAATTAGTTGATTTTTTAGCTTCAAATACGTCTCTGGTAGTTTTGGCAACAATAAAGGCAGAGACAACAGAAAATAGTAAACCCATTCCCATAAAAGCTCTTACCCAAATATCAACTGGCATGAAAATGATGCCAGTAATTGTAGATGAAACAGCGATAATTAAGGAAGCCCAGGATATAAAAATCCAACCGGGGCTATGGGCTGGTTGATGATTTAAGTCTTGCATAATGTTCTAAGTTATTGACGATTTTTTTGTGTTAATTATTGGTTATTATTTGTCGAAAGGGTGGTGTTCTGCCAGTAGTTTTTCTACTTTTGCCTCATCAACTCTGGCAACTATTGTTTGAGATTCGTGATTATCTCTGACGGTTTTAGCTAGGGTAAAAGAGGAGCCTACTGAGAATGTTACACCCATACCTATAAAGCTTTTAATCCAATTATCTACGGGTAGGTAAATAATGCCTATCGCTGTGCCAGAAGTAGCAAGAATAAAGGAAGCCCAAACTTGAAGAATCCAAGCATGGGTGTCTTTTTGTCGCAGGTATTTGTTAGCCATAATTTTTATGGTTAAATTTAATTTTTGCCTGATTTATTTGTATTTTAGGTGTATAAAGTGATAGGAATGATGGTGGGGTGACAGTTTTTATAGATACACAAGGAAGTCTTCTTATTTGAGTTTTTTTTTAACGCTATATATAAGGTTTGAGATATCAAGAAAGTTTTTTGGAGTAGACAGTTAAGCAACTGGTCTATCAAGTGACAGTAATTATTAATATTTGGGCGACTGGTATAGCATTTCTCGCTCTTGGTGAGATACACAAGTTTTAAATTTTTGGCAACAGGCAACAGGGAATAGGGAATAATAAATAGGCAACAGGGAATAGGGAATAATAAATAGAAAAAATACTGTACTTCATAAAGGATGAGAACCGCTATAGAAAGTTATTTTCTTTACGAAAAAGTTGTAGAGATATACTAATCATATCTCTACAACTACTTTAAAAATAGTATAGTTACCAGAAATTAAAGGAAGGAAGAAGTAAGACAAGATGAGGTAGTTAGCGGGAGAGTCTTAGCAAAATTAAAAAAATTAGAAGGTATTGAGAAATTTCTTTTATTTCTTCCCTCTTATACCAAATCCGGTTATCAAAAGTCTCTTTTTCAAGTTCCCCTCTAACGCTTTTGCCTTCTGCCTTACCTTCATAAATATTGGTTCTATCTAAACCGGATTTAGTATTACTTCCTTTGAGGGCAGCAAGTTATACCAATGTGTATAGTCGTTTCAGTTTAGACTGAGATGAATATTTCTTGCCTTGAAAGGGTTTCAGCAAAAAAAGTGTTTCATTCTTATTTGAAATGACTATAAAAAGAATGTTACGAATAATAAGGGGAATTAAAAGACTTTACATGAGATGTCTTTTTGACTAAAAAGAGAACTTCATGCTAATAAATAGTATTCAGGCTATTTATTCTGACTTCTGACTTCTAGAAAAAGCTTAAATATTTGTAGCATTGTAGCAAGCAAATATTTATCGCGTCTGGTATTATATGAAATCCGGATTATACAGTTATCGCACTCTCTACTTCCATTCAATACAGACATAAAATGTCGGAAGATCCCCAGATAATTCCCTTCTTTCTCCTGACTCCTGACTCCTGAATTAGAGGATAACTAATTATCCGGATACTATATTAGCTTTTCTTTTGCTGATTTTTTACTTGTTCTAAGGCAATTTCTTTCATTGCTTGAAATGAACGAGAATTTGATGTACCTTCAATAGCTTTCACAGCTAAATCTTGAACTTGTTTCAAGGCAGAGTCTAATTGTTTGGATAGATTTTGAATTCGTACTTCTTGATTTTGAATATTCTGTTGTAGAGATTGAATTCTTAGATCGTAAAATTGCTTTTCTCCTTCTACTTCCTTTGCGAATAGATCGGCTTTAACTCGCGCCTGATAACTACCAATATTTCGACCGTTTTCTTTGCCATTTTTAATATTAATCTCCAGTTGTTTGTGAAAGTCTTCTACTTTTGCTTTAACTTCTGCAAATTCTTTTTCCCGTTCAGAAATAGAATCTTCTCTTTCAGCCCAGAGTTTTTCCTGTCGCTGCTGATATGCTTCTAATTCTTTATACAAATTTTTCTGATTTTGTTCATATTTTTCAATATCTAGATTACGTTGCAGTTGCAAGTTATATTGATAGGTTTCTTCATCCCGTTGATGAGTTTTGTGGTGTTGCTGATTTCGTTCTTTAACAGTTTGTTGATGTTGCTGTTGTTCCTTTTCCCAACTTTGGTTACTTGCTTGGATTTCTTGTTGTAATGTTTCTTGGCGTTGAGTAAATTCTGATTCAAATTCTTTAGCACTTTGTTCATACTGTTGTATCAAATTATCCAAAGTATTTTCATCAAGATTTTCTAAATTGTGCAAATCTTTTAACTGTTGATTTTCCTCTGCCACCGTTTCTCGAATTTCTTCTAATTTAGTAGCTTCTGAAGTTAGCTTTTCTGATAATTCACTGACGGCACTCCCAAAACCAGTTTGCAGCATGAGCAAATTTTCAATTGTGTACTGCATGGTTGGTTTACTATTAGGTTTGTTTAAGTTCATAAATTTTACTACTTCTACTTCGGGTTGATTGGATACTAGGTTGGATGGAGTTTTAGTTGTAGTTTTTTTGTCTTGATTTAACTGCTTCATTTCTACTTCTATGGCAGCTTTTTCTTTTTTTAATTCGGCAAAAGCTTCTAAAATTTCAGCTTTGGTGTTTTTAGAATTAATTCTCTTAACCATTTGTTCTCTCCTGTTAAACTTAAAAGTATTTGAATGAGTGGGTAATATTATTTACGATTAAATTTGGTACAACTTCCACTCAAAGATGTACTAAATAAAGGCAGATATCAGGAGGCAGCTATGTTGAAGGAATAAATTCAACAATTATTAATTATTAATTGTTGAAAAGAAGAGGATTGACTAAAAGAAAAAAATTTTCGGCGTTGCTGAATGAAGGTATGAATAATTAATTGGCGACTAATTACAAATCTAGTTATACAAGACTTTTCCGTTGTTCAATGGGTGGAATTCATACACAGTTTCAGCAACGCCAATTTTTTTTTCTTGGTCGATTGGATCTGGCGTTTTGCTGGCTTTCCCTCTTTACAGGAGAGGCTTTAAACCTTAATTATTCGGTAAATTTTTAGCCTTTGCCACAGAATCTAAAGGTTCTGAATTCATTTATGAATTCAGGTAAAAATATTTTTGACTCTGTGAAAAACCCGATCGCTACGAGACATGGGGTGTGCTCAAAAAGTTATCTTTGCTCAAACCTTTATATCGATTGTCGCTACACTCCAAAGGTTGTAATAGCAGTCTTATTTGAGCTGTGAGATATTCTAGAATTTTCGGGAACACCGGAGCTAGCAAGGGGCAACAGGAAATAGGAAACATCAACGTAATAAAATTCTCACGAATGATTTAGGATTACTAAAGTTGTAGGTTGTAGGTGTAGAAGACATGAGGGAGTAATTTGATTGAAAACTCTACCTTCAACTGGGATATCTACAATTGCTTGGGGCAGAATTCAAGGGCAAAGATTAAATCTAAAACTTAAAACCTACTAACTAAAACCTTCTTGAATTATGGAATTTCCCTTCTGCCTCTTTATTTTTAAGTTTTGAATTTTGAGTATAAGTTACTAAAGACTACTTAGTTTGAGTAGCATTATTAGAAGTAGCAAAAGCTCTCATTGCTAAATCTTGAGCCTGCTTCATTGCAGCTTTTAACTGAGTAGAAATATCGCTAACTTGTTCAGTTTGTCGTTGAATTACTTCCTCTAAAGATTGAACCTTTAATTCATAACCATTCTTCAGACCTTCCCATTCCTTAGCAAACAAATCTTCTTTAACCTTCGCCTCTCGATTTGCTTCTTGAATTGCCTCTTCTTTAGCTTTAATATATGCCTTTTTCAACTCTTCCTCAAATCCTGCAACTTTCTTTCTATTTTTTTCAAATTCAGCCTGATTTTCAGCTAAATAACTCTCTCTTTCCTGCCATTCTTTCTCTTTTTCTTGGTTTAAATATGCTAACGAGCGTTCCAATTTACGCTTCATTTCTTCGTATTCATCCGTTTCAATTTGACGCTGATGCTCTAATTTATATTGATAATCAGCAGCTTCCTGTTGCCGTTGTTTTATTAACAGTTGATTTTCCTCTCGAACTGTTATGTCATATTCTTGTTGTTCTTGTTGCCAAGCTTTGCGCTTGGTTGTCATATCTTTTGCTAGAGCTTCTCGATCTTCGGTAAAATCATGTTCTAGGAAGTTTAATTTTTCTTGGTGTTCTTGGGTTAAAATATGCAGCGTATCGGCAACAACACGAATTTTTTGTAATTCTTGTAAATGCTGACTTTCTATTTCAATTGCTCGTTTTACTTCCTCAAGCTTTCCTGATTCTGTGTTTAACTTTTCTGAGAGTTGATTGATAATACTGCCAAAATCTAATTGTAAATCAGCTAAACCTTTAACAATACTATCTGTTGTATAACTGGCAGCATTTTCTAAGATTTGTTTGCCTTTTTCTTTTTCGGCTTCTTCTTCTTTAGTTGCTACTTTTGATGTGATATTTTGCCGCTCGGCTAAAATTTTCTGAAATGATTGGATGATTTTAGCTTTACTATTTTCAGGGGTAGTTTGTGTCATATTTTCCTCTTTCAGTTGAAAATTTTTATTAGATTTATTTGGAGTATAGCAGTACGTTTTTTGGTTAGGACAATAAATTTTGATTGTAAGGGAGTAGGGAGTAGAGAAATGTCCGCGCCCTATTTGCGTAGTGCTATAGCTCTCAAAGTTTTTACATACTTATACCAGGTGTGGTAATAGTTAGCATAAAATAGCTAAGTAGGTCGGCATAAATAAACGCATAATGTGGGCAATGCGTGTAGGAAGCTAAAACCTTTATACAAAAATACTTATAGGCATTGCCCACCCTACAACTGTTTGATTTTTAATTATGCCAACCTACTTAATAGGCAAAACTAGATAAACTTATTTCTCGAGAATTTCGTAATTCTTTGACTTTAAAACCTCCAGTAAAATATGTAATGTACTGATTTAATTTACTGGCATAATTTAAGTTTATGGTCTTTAATCCAGGCATAAAATTAAAAGTGTGAAATTTAAATAGCCACAAAAATGACTAATGGGAGTTTCCCAACTTCCTTGTTCATAATTCAATTAAACCAGGGTCATTTCATTCTAGATTTTGGCAATGAATTTATTTACTTTCAGCCAGGGAAAGATAAAATCCCTAAAACTTGAAATAACGTGGTTTCGTAAATACAGAAAATAGCACATTTTAGAACGAAACAGCCCTGCAATTAAACTAATAGCAAATAAACAAAAAGTAGTTACATCTTACTTTGTAGTTTATGTCTAACGTTCAACACTTTATATCTCACAGTAATTGTAACAATGAAACCTCTTCCGTAACTGTAGAAATATGTTCTAAAGTTGGTTGGTATATAGCACTTCTCAAATAGATGAGGTACACAATTTTTAAATTTTAGGGCGTTGGTGAATGAAGGTATAAAGAGTTAATTAGCAA
>JBARXI010000259.1:0-9301 GCA_049647275.1 Microcoleaceae cyanobacterium | reverse complement strand
CCTCAAACCTACCACCTACCACCTACCACCTAACACCTAACACCAGCAAATTTTGTACCTCATCAGTATGGGAAATGCTATAGTAATTCTAAATGAGTTGTAAAAAATTATAGGTATAGATAAAAATACTGTTTGCGGAGCATGACCTTAGGAAGCGCTTTTTAATTGCCCAAAATCAAAATAGAGACTAAAAAATTTGTATTAGTTTGCTAAAATCTTGCTAATGAATGAATGAAAGGTCAATTCTACCAAAATTTGTACTTAGGGCTATTTGCATATTTTCCAAAACTTTAACTAACCATTGAACTTTGTTTTGTGTAGAAAATTCGTAATGCTTAAACAACAATGCAAATCGTTTATCTAAGCTAGGTCTAACTTGTTGACAAACTAATAATATTTTTAGTAGTAGTCCTGTGGTGATTATAGGTCCTAAATTACCAATCATATTAATAAAAAAGAAATGTTGTGGCTGCTTTGGACTATGCACAATTAAAAAACTTAATAATTGATAGCAAGTCTTCATCATTAAAGATTCATTTAAGAGCAGCTCATCACTATCAGACATAATATTTTGTAAATAGTTGTAGAGTTTATTCTTAAATTGAATTTGAATCCGATGAGATTCAACATCAAAGGATGTACTTAGGTATTCATAAAAACTGTCTTTAAAAAGGTGATATGATTGGGAAACTGTGGTATAAGCTAAAAAACGTTTAGCATAATCTCGATAAGTTTCATTACCTTCTACTTTTCCCACAAATTGTTTGATAGATAATAATAGTTCATCATTGGATAATAAGGTCGGATTTTTCAGAGACGCAGAGTTTTTAAGTTTACTAAACTGTAGTCTGGCTTGGTGAGTAACATAATGAGATAAATCAATTTCATATTGTTGCTGTTTTTGTATCTGCATTTTTCTAATTGCTTGTTGATTTTCCTGACTACTATCTAGACTTATTAATAAATATCTATACAAATAAGGATAGTGGGAATCAAGAATTTTCAATGGTTGGTTTAAAGTGTTATTAGTACTACTTTCAGATGATATATTCATCACTACTACCATCCGTTTTAAACTCAAATATTGTTGACTTTGAGTAAAACCTTGAACAAGCTCTAACATTTTTTTTGTTTGGCGAGGTTGATAAGAGGAAGAGTCAAATTTATCAATTGCTTGTTCAAATAAATTCATCAGTTCTTTTAAAGCTTTCTTTTTGTTTTGAGGTAGTTGCTGATGATTAATCAAGATATAACAACAACGATTCAGCAGATAATTAAATTTTTCTTCGCATTCTGGGAGTTGTATGATGTTCGAGAGTGCTGTAGATATTTCTGGACTTTGGTATGGGAAACATCGAATAAATAGTATGCGAAATCTCTCAATAATTTGAGCAATTGATTCTGTTAAAATTAGTTCGACAAAGTGATGATAAATCTTTTGTTCTTCTTGACAAAAATGTTGATAATCAGAATCTGTAGTAATAATTTTTTTAGCTGTAGATTTCATGGATATTTACCTCCCTGAAAAAAGAAGATTATTGCTATTTCCAATATTAACTAGCCGTGAAAGCGTAGCATTGGTTTGTTGAGTTTTGTTTGTTGTATCCTCAACATATTCTTATTATCAGCGTATTTCTGGATGAGTAGCAATAATGTGCATCAGTTGTCACAAAAAATTATCCTGCTGTTCTGAACGTGCAAAAAAATACACAGCAGATAACATTATTACCAAAAAATTTGCTAGCACTTAGATTTTAATATCGTTTCAAACTAAGTCCAATAGCAGACATCGATCGCCTTTTTCAACATCGTGGTAATTCTTTAGATCGTCTCTTCCCTTACCCGTAGACAACCTTGAGCAAGCAGTCAGTCTAATTATTCGTAGGATAAGTAGAGCAATAGCGAAACCCATCAATCTCTTTCTAAGGATTAGGGCGAACACTAACATTAAGAATCACCTTGCCATTCGGATCGATAACTTCTAATTGATAGTTACCATTGTCAAGTGGAGACATTTTATATTAGACATCTCCGATAATCAAATATAAAATCAATTATCCCATAGAAATTATCAATTCTTTCCCCCTACTCCCTACTCCCTACTCCCTACTCCATCTTTTCCGGAGATGTCTATTGATAGTTACCATTTTTCCAGACATAGCGACCATCTTGATAATCATAAGCCTGAGCAATTTCAATACATTGGTTTTTATGATTACATCCTTTGTAAGAAGCATTTTTACCCATACCTGTAATTGTTATGGTATAGTCGTTACCTGTATATATTGATGGGCTATGATTAAGAGATTTAGAGAGATTTGGAGAAGGAATAGTATAAATTGGAGATGCAACCTGCTTTTGTTCTGGTACACCTTCACATAAATGGCGATCGCTCTCTTTAACATTGGGGTTACTTTGCAAATAGTTTCGCACCCAATCGCAACTCCTCGCCATTAAAGAGTCTAAGTTTAAGTCTATATTCCAGAGTTTGATGGTGTTGTCATGACTGCCGGTAGCCAAGGTCTGGCTATCGGGGCTGAAACTGACGCTATTGAGCAGGTAATCATGCCCCTGGAGGGTGAGGATTTCGTTTCCTGTCTTAGGATCCCAGAGTTTGATGGTGTTGTCATGACTGGCAGAAGCCAAGGTCTGGCCATTGGGGCTGAAACTAACGCTATTGACATCGCCATCATGCCCCTGGAGGGTGCGGATTACCTCCCCTGTCTCTAGATTCCAGAGTTTGATGGTTTTGTCATCACTTCCAGAAGCTAAGGTCTGACCATTGGGGCTGAAACTGACGCTATTGACCCAGTGATCGTGCCCCTGGAGGGTGCGGATTAACTCTCCTGTCTCTAGATTCCAGAGTTTGATGGTCTGGTCACCATTGCCAGAAGCCAAAGTCGGGCCATCGGGGCTGAAACTGACGCTACTGACCCAATGATCTTGCCCCTGGAGGGTGCGGATTACCTCTCCTGTCTCCATATTCCAGAGTTTGATGGTGTAGTCACGACTCCCAGAAGCCAAAGTCTGGCCATCGGGGCTGAAACTAACGCTATTGACATTGCCATCATGCCCCTGGAGGGTGCGTATTACCTACCCTGTCTCTAGATTCCAGAGTTTGATAGTTCTGTCAAAACTACCAGAAGCCAAGGTCTGGCCATCGGGGCTGAAACTAACGCTATTGACATCGCCATCATGCCCCTGGAGGGTGCGAATTAACTCTCCTGTCTCTAGATTCCAGAGTTTAATGGTGCTGTCACGACTGCCAGAAGCCAAGGTCTGGCCATCGGGGCTGGAACTGACGCTCTCGACCAATTCAGTATGCCCCTGGAGGGTGTGGATTTCGGTTCCTGTAGGATCCCAGAGTTTGATGGTCTGGTCAAAACTGCCAGAAGCCAAGGTCTGGCCATCGGGGCTGAAACTGACGCTCTCGACCCATTCAGTATGCCCCTGGAGGGTGCGGATTACCTCCCCTGTCTCTAGATTCCAGAGTTTGATAGTTCTGTCAAAACTGCCAGAAGCCAAAGTCTGGCCATCGGGGCTGAAACTGACGCTCCTGACAACTTCAGTATGCCCTTGGAGGGTGCGGATTTCTTTGCCTGTCTCTAGATTCCAGAGTTTAATCGTGTTGTCACCACTGCCAGAAGCCAAGGTCTGGCCACCGGGGCTGAAACTGATGCTCGTGACAAATTCAGTATGCCCCTGGAGGGTGCGAATTAACTCTCCTGTCTCTAGATTCCAGAGTTTGATGGTGTTGTCATGACTACCGGTAGCCAAGGTCTGGCCATCGGGGCTGAAACTGACGCTACTGACATAGTCATCATGCCCCTGGAGGGTACGAATTACCCTTCCCGTCTCTAGATTCCAGAGTTTGATAGTGTTGTCACCACTGCTAGAACCAATATCACCAGTGCTAGAAGCCAAGGTCTGGCCATCAGGGCTGAAACTGACGCTACTGACAGGTTGATCATGCTCCTGCAAGTGGTTACGTTCCCTACCTTCATAAAGAACTTTCTGCAGGGCAGTAATCACCTGTGGGTCTCTTGCCTTGTGTTTTTGTAGGATTTTTCCTGCCCTAATCACTTCCACGAAAGCTTCCATTTTTTTATGTTCAGCAAACAGGGATAAAGAATAGCGACCGAGAGAATTGGCATTATTAAGTTCAGAGTTTCTCCATTGCATCCAAATGGCAGCACTGAAAATCATTGCCCCCAAAAGAACTGAGCCAGCGATGCTCCAACGCACAATTGTGTTACTGCGTTTTTTTCTAACACTACGCTGCACAAACTCAGCTTCTACTTGATTGAGCCAGTTCTGATCAGATAAAGATACCTTTTTCAACAAATCCAGACGAGGGTTAGCATTCCAAAGAAACCTCACCTGTTGTTGTTTTTTCCACTCCTCTGCCGCCGGAGTCAACCGCCGTTGTAGGATTAAACCTTCCTCATCTTCCTGCTTCCACATCAACAACTTTTGCCAACCCCGCACTAAAGCATCATGGGCAGGTTCAACATAGAGATTCCCCTCAGCATCTTCTCCTGTCACCAGTAACCGTGCTTTTGTAAACCGTTCAATCACTTCTTTAACTAAATCATTTTTCTCGGGCGGATATTCCAGTTCCAATAACGGCACTCGTCTGCGGGCTAATTCCCCTCCCCCCAGAGCAACCATCCGCAACATAACATGACGAATCACTTGCTCGAAAGCTGAATCTTTTGCAACTAATGTCTGATATTCTTCATCCGCCTTTTGAGTCAGGGATAGAATAACTCCGCCTAATTCTTGATAATCTGATTGAATCATTGTCCGCTCAATGATTTCTCCTTTAATTTCCGCCTGTCGTTGTCGCTCTAAATACTTGAGATAAAGTTCACTCAAGGCAAAAGAAAGCAGAGGTAAAGCACCGGGCATATCCGCCACTTCATCAATCAATTGCTCAACCAGTTCCTGGGGCTGAAAAAACATCACCCGTGCTTCTGCGGGTTTCTGAATGGCTTCGCGCAGTTCTCCTCTTGTCATCGGAGAGACCATAAATCGTCCGTTTTTCCACCGATTTTTTAGCTCTGTTTGCTTGACGCTATAGCCTTTAGGAATAAACTGAAAACCTGCATCTCGAACTTGGGGTTCAAAGTCAGAACGCAGACTTAATACAACTCGTAATTTATCCCGATGGGCATCAATGGCTGTCAGTATCTGTTGGAAAAACTGCTTGCGATCATCCTCATTTTGACAGAGGGTAATAATTTCTTCGCTTTGGTCAATCAATAATAATAACTTAGAATTTGGGTTATTTTTCGCCCAAATATCAATCCTATGAGCCAGGTTCTGCTGTGGGTTTGGGACTGTTACTTCTGGAAATTGGGCTTCTTGTAAAGCATTATTTAAGGCAATTAAAGGAGTCTCGCCGGGACGAATGGGAGGCAAAATATACCATTCCTCGGTGGTTTCTTTCCGCAGTTTAGGAATTAATCCGGCTTTGACCAAACTCGATTTACCGGAACCGGAAGCACCCAACACCACTGAAAGAGCATGAATTTTGACAAAATCTTGTAATTTGTTCACCAGTTCAGTTCTGCCGAAAAATAGTTGACTGTGTTTCTCATCAAAAGATTCCAAACCTCGGTAGGGATTTTTGGAGGCATCTAACGGGGGTGCAGGTTTTAATTGTTCTGGCACAAAACCGGGTAAGGTAAAAATAAACTCCCCTCGGTCATGCTTTTGTAACGGCCACAGTCCAGCGGTTTGTAATTCACTCGAACCATCTTTCCCAATCAAATTATCCCGCAGATATAGATAAAGTTCTGGGGCTGTAATTACCCCATCCCCAGTAAAATCTGCCTTCATATCTTTCAAGCCATTAATCAAAGCTTTAGCAAAAGGGGAATGAAGAGCATCTGGTGCTATTCCACGTTCATCAGTATAGTCTAAAGCTTCTTGATTATGGGCAGCAGAGGTGATGGCTTGCCAAGCTGGATACCGAATAAAGCGGTCATAATGCTCTCGGTGAATGGTTTCAAAAGCTGGAATCACATTTCGACGACTCGACCACCGAAAATTCCCAGCAAAGCAACAGTCTAAAACGACCAATAAATGATGACAGTCCAGTTGAGAAAGTGCTTCATTCAGCTTCTTCATGGGCAGATAAGTCTCCCACTCTCCTAACTGAGCATCTTGAGGAATAATCGCTCCGGCTGGCCCCTCTTCACTATTACGGGCAATACCATGTCCGGCAAAGTAGAATAGGAGGCGATCGCCTTCTGTTGGCTTAATTTTCTGGGGCAGTGTTTCAAACAAGAGTTGATTCAGTTGTGGCAATGTCGCTTCATTGCGATCGGGAAATAGGCGAATGACTTGCTGATACTCATACTCTTGTTCTAAAAGATTGGCGATCGCTTTAGCATCATTAACAGCGGTTTTTAGGGGGTGAATGCCATTTTGATAATTGTTGATGCCGATAACGACTGCTATGTTGCGATTAAAATTTGTTCTGTCTAGACTCCAACTCATTGTTCTCCCTCACTTTAATTTATCAGGCAATAGGGTTTAGTAGGTTGGGTTGAGGAACGTTAGCGTCAGCTTATCCGTTAGGATAAACCCTACATTTTCTTGGTTTTGTTCGGTTTTGTTGGGTTTATCTTTCAGATCAGCTCCGCTAACACTTCGTTCTACCCAACCTACACTGCGGGGTAACTTTCAAAATTACTGCGGACGGCTTACACCTTTTTTGACAACAAGTGTTACCTGTTCTGTCGTCCATTCTTCACTGGCATAAGCCGCAGAATTGACATTTTTTGTGGGAGGAGCCTCTTCGCTCGCCAAAAATGTCGCCAAGAATTTTCCGAGTGGAGTAGTTGCTTTTCCAGCATTTTTAGGCTGAATAGGTCGATCCAATGCGGGGAGTTCTAACCAGTCAAAACTCGTCCCATCAATTGTGGCAAAAACTTTCAGAATATCTGTACCTTCCTGATAGCCATTGGGAAGGCTTGTCTGAATCCGCCACTTGACTTCCTTTCCAGAACCTACAATTTGAAAAGCTGTACCAGTTGGGTAGCCTTTTTTGATGCTCCAATCTGGCTGAATTGCCAGTACAGTAATATTGAGAGGTAGGGAAGATTTGTTGCGAATATATAGGTAAGCAAATTGACCGACATCAAGAGTGGGTACATTGCCCGAATCATTGAATGGGATGAATTCTTCTGGGTCTCCAGGTTCAAAGTCATTGGGTAAGGCAAATAACTCTACCTCAATCTTCCCTTTCAGCGGAGACACTTGATCGTGGTTATCCAAATCTATAGTGGCATGATATTTAGATAAATGCACTAAACGTTTGACGATACTTGCGGCATTAGGATTGCTTACTTCTAAAGCAGGTCGCAAATTAGCAATTGGTATTCCAGCACGATCCAAAATCTCATACTCGCCCAATTTGTTGATAGAAACCTGATAGTCAGCAGTTTCATCCCCAGATACTAATTCTACCCAACCTTTGCCTTCTGGCATTGCGGACTCAATAGCTTGTAGTGCCACTTTATAATCTATTCCTGAAGCTTGGTTTTGTTCTTCTGGTGATAACAAACGAATTTTACGGACAAGTTTGACACTAGGAGAAAGTAATAAAGCGGGTGCGCCATCTTCAATATCTTCTATCTTACTTTCTGCTAGCATTTGAGTAATAGTCGCCCAGGAATTTACCGCACCGAGTTGTGTAATTTTAACCAAAGCTAATCGCCGATCGATTTTGGTAAAATCTGCGGTTCCCGGTGGATAGATAGCAAACTCTGAACCTTTACGCAAACCATGAGCTTGACCTGCATTCAACTGAACCAGATTTTCTTCTAAATCTACTTGTATTACGGGTACAGTGAACTGGGGAGAGACTACGTTATTTCCAAAGAAAGTGCGATTGTTCTCTCCCTGTAACATCGGTGTTTGTTTCTCAAACTGAGTATGGACTTTAGCGAAAACGCGATTATGAAGTGTTTTGGCACTAACTCCTGTTCCAAGTTTCTCTAAAGACCTTAACAACCAGTAAGTAAGCGCTCCATGACGCTCGCCATCAAAATCTGTCTCGTAAGCATACTCATTGTCTCGACAAGCAGCAAATAAAGTGTAACCTTTGGGTTCCGGTAGCCAACCACTACTTGTGATGTTGCGAGTATTTTGGTTGTTCTGTGTCAAACTTTGCCAGGTTTGAGCCAATTCATCCCCAGATGCCACTAAACTTTCTGTTGGTCGTGGTGTGGTGTCAACAGCACCGGTTTCTGAACGACGAATGTCACAGTCATCTCCTATTTTGCGCGCGGCACCGCCAGAGTGACAGCTATCGAGAGCAACTGTCACCACTAATCCCTTATCCACCATATTTTCTAGGAGTTTTGCTAACTCTAAATCGCGGAGATAACGAGCTTCTGAGTTACCAATATCTGTCGGAACTAACGACTCGTCAATTCCATCTTCGCCTTTGAGGTTGGAATAAATTGTTGCTGCACGTCCCCCATGACCAGAATAGTGAATATATACTTGGTCTTGAGGTTGAGCTTTCTCAGTAATTTCCTGAAACTTGGCTACCATATTTTCGTAGGTTGGCCACAGTTCCTTGGGTTCTGATGGTTTAGTGGAACCTTCAACATTAGAAGCTGTTAGCTTCAAAATCTGCGTTTGAGGTACTTGCAGTCTATTTTTTAGAAAAGCTTCTACATGATTAATATCTCGAACACAACCCCGCAAGTTTTTGTAGTAGCTTCCATCAGATAATTTATGAGGGAAATAAAAATCAATTCCGATGAGCAGAGCGTAAAAGTTGGGGGTTTGTTTTGTTGTTTCAGGAGATAATATTGTAGAATCAGATGTATCTCCTCGACCACCTGCGTCTATCGGGTCTCCTGGTCGATTTTCAGACCTGGGTGTCTCGGATGTACTTCCTCGTCCACCTGCGTCTACCGGGTCTCCTGGTCGATTTTCAGACCTGGGTGTCTCGGATGTACTTCCTCGTCCGCCTGCGTCTACCGGGTCTCCTGGTCGAGTTTCAGACCTGGGTGTCTCGGATGTACTTCCTCGACCACCTGCGTCTGCTCTATTTTTTGGTCGATTACTGGCTCCGTCTAGCCTGTCTCCTGGTCGATCTGAAGCCCGGGATGTCTCGGAATGCCAAATATTAGTGGTCAAACTAGCGTCTTCTTCGGATGTTATTAATAATCGAAGCTGATGAATAACAGTAGTTAAAACAGCTCTTACAGAAAAAATTGACCAATTCTTTGATGATAATAATGTTGTTGAATTCATAATCTTCCTCTGTCCGTTT
>JBARXI010000258.1:0-5709 GCA_049647275.1 Microcoleaceae cyanobacterium | reverse complement strand
TAACCCCTGGGTGAAACATGAGCCACGGGAT
This sequence comes from Microcoleaceae cyanobacterium, assembly GCA_049647275.1. Classification (GTDB taxonomy): domain Bacteria; phylum Cyanobacteriota; class Cyanobacteriia; order Cyanobacteriales; family Microcoleaceae; genus JASJEE01. The sequence goes on along the minus strand of JBARXI010000258.1, from coordinate 5,678 downwards.
TTATCCCGTAGTATTCTACACATTTATTATTTAGGATTGTGCTACGCTCTTGAGTATGAGTAGATTAACCTTGACACTAAAACTACCTTTTTATCGCCTTAATACTTGCAAAGCTGCTGAGTTTAAGCGATTAACGAATGCTCAATACTGAAGTAGCTAATACATTACTAAAAGTTGATACTTCAGAACGCCGCAAGTATACAAGTAAGGATTTTCATCATATTGAAATAGGTTCAATGTGGATTAACCAAACTATTCGTAATACTTGTGCTAAAACCAAGGTAAAAAAGTTTAAGCGTTTACCAATAGAAGTAAATAATCAAGGGTATAGTATTAGTCGTCAAGGTGATTTATTTACTATTTCTCTGGATCTAGATCGAGGCCAGAGAAAACGGATACCTTTAACAGTTCATTCAGCTTCACATCAAGAAACTTTAGAAAAAATGATTAATGGAGATGCTTTCTTAGGCTCTCTGAAAATATCAAAATCTAGAAAAGGTATTTGGTCCGCACTAATTTCTGTATCTATGGATGTTCCGGAACCGGAATTAGTTAATAATTGGATCGGAGTAGATAGAGGGCAAAATAATATTGCCGTGGCAGGATTACCCAATAGTTTTGGTAAGTTTTACAGTGGTAAGCAGGTCAAAAGTTTAAGACGTAAATTTCAATTGTTACGCAAGGAACTTCAAGAGTCTAAAAAGCTGAGGAAAGTTAAAGATATTGAAAGACGTGAGGGTAGAATTCTGACTCACATTAATCATATTATTTCTAAGCAATTAGTACAATTTGCCAAAGACTACAAGATGGGTTTGCGGTTTGAAGATTTGTCAGGAATTAGACAAAGCTCACTTCAACGTAGAAAAACAAAGTCAGATGCTAGCCAAAACCGAGACCATTGGGCATTTTATCAGTTAGAAGTATTTACTAGGTACAAGGCGATTAAAGCAGGTGTACTGGTAGAGTCTGTACCAGCACCATATACTAGCAAATCAGACCATCGTCATGGTGTGATAGGTAAGCGAGTTAATCATACTTTTACAGGTTTTGATGGTTATACTTGCAATGCTGACTGGAATGCGTCACAAAATATTGGTCAGTGGCTTGGTAAATCATGTCCAATGAGTCTTTAGAAAGCTATATCTTTAATGGATGTAGTTGATTCAGAGGTAGGGGTCAATGACAGTCCCTAAACTGATGAGAAGTTAAAACAGGTGGATTTATCCCCAGCTTTAACTACCGCCAGAATCCACGCGGATTTATCCCGTGGAGTGTCAAACTCGCCCACCCACACCATCAGGAGTGTGAGTGGGAAGTTTGTATTTAAATGACTGCAACAACTTCAGTAATTTCAGGAATTTCTTCCCGCAGTTTACGCTCAATGCCCATTTTGAGGGTCATGCTAGAACTTGGACAAGAGCCACAAGCTCCCTGTAATCTGAGATTTACTGTAGGGCCATCAATTTCTACAAGTTCGACATTGCCACCATCAGCCATGAGATAGGGGCGTAATTCATCCAATACAGTTTCCACGTTTTCAGGTGTAAGTGCTTTACCCATATTGTCTCCTTATTTGGTTAATTGAGATATTATACCTATGGTTAATCCTAGCGGATTCGGCAACGAAACTGGCCAAAAGTTCAGATTGTTTACCAATTATTTATTGAGTCTTTTGAGCCTTTTTCGTTCTTCAAACAACTGCAGGTTCTAGAAGTTTGATATTGGAATAGTTAAATTCGCTAGTTGTTACCTGACCTTTTTCTTTCGAATGGACAACTTGCCTGGTCATTACATAGTAGTCCCCGATTTTTTCATAAGAATCCTCAAATTCTAGTTCCCTTATAACTTCATTTGTTTGAGGATTACGGAAAATCGCATTATAATGACTAGCAGCGTATCCCTCTCCAGTATCTAAGCTTTTGTGAGTATTAATCGTGAAGGCCATTCGACCCATGACTCGGCTGACTAGAGAGATTTCTTTACCACGAACTTTATAGTTTGACCCCATTGCATCTCCTTTTACCAGGATTTCTACTGCGCCACTGTCGTCAGATTCACCAAAGCTGAAATTATTTTTCCCGTGGGATGCTTCAAATGATGAACGTTTGCGGTGGGTAACTACGTCTCGGAGTTGGGTATAAACACTTTGTTGTACTTCTTCGTCTGGGATTCCAGTTACTTCTACAGTAAAGTCTGGTTTGATTGTAATTTGGCCTTTGTAAACTTCTGACCCTTGTTTTAGTTCAATATCGGCAGTATAACCGGGAAAATTGGTGTCCCAAGTATAGCGATGTTCGTAGGCAGCTTTAAATATGTCACGAGCGTTTTGTTCGGTCATAGAAACCTCTTGTTTTAGAAGTTGTTTTCTATTATTTTACCATGAAAGAGTAGTTCTGACATTTTATCGCATTTCAACTAATAATTATTTATCATAATTACTTATATATCGCTAGTCTATTTGATTGATTTATTAAAAGCAATATAAACTGATTATTAAAGATAAAATTTCCTCTTTGAACATAGCTTATAAGTAGGTGGATATCAATAAACTTTTCCTAGGTCATGCTGCGCAAAAAAAACGATAAATCTGAATAATTAAGGCAGAAATAAGTTTTAAAGAGGTTTTTACCGTGTTGAATCTCTATCATAATTTTACGGATAATTAGACCGACCTACTTACCCTTTTTTAGGTTAGTTAGATACACTTTTCACTCTCAATTTTCCTTATTTAAGCGGTCTCACCCTTCTCAAGGGGAGCTAGGAATTTAGGGATATCTCTTTGTTTGTAAGTATTTTTTCTATTCCTTATTCTTTATTTCTGATTCTCGATTCCCTGTTGCTTTCCGGAGCTGTTGCCAAAAATCTAAAACTTGTGTATCTCACCAAGAGCGAGAAATGCTATATCAATCTTTGTAAATCTTTAAAATAAAAAAAATAGAAGATTTAATAGATTTTTTTTAAGATGGCGATTCACGAAAAAAGTTACTAATGAACTTGAACTTGGATATGTTTGACTTTGTAAAGATAAAATCATACAAATAATAAGTTGAATCCTTTTACTTTGCAAATATATTGAATTTTTATAAACATCAAAAAATTATGTGTGACCTCCTGGAAATAATCAATAACAATATAATATAGCAATCCTAAATCATTTTTAAAATTCTAAGACTTTTGAAAAACTTCCTCCTTCTGCCATCTGCCTTCAAGTAACCCATTTATTTCACGAATCATTTCATATTGCTATATATTATGTTTTGGTTGATTAGAATTATAAGATTGTTAATAAGTTAGCTAATTTTTGGAAAAAAAATAAGCACTTTTTTAACAAACAAAAGACAAATATTATTTTTATATCTAATAATTTTTATCTTCAAAAACAAAATAATTATTATACCGATCGACAGTCGATTGAACCCATAGTAACAGTAATTTTTAGTTGCTACTCAAAGAAAAATATGATATTATTGGCAAATATAATTATTGCATTAGCACCCCATTCACAACTAGAAAAAATACGGTGGTACTATTCAAATGAAACAAGACCTTTCCAGCCACGGATATCAAATTATTCGAGAATTAGAACGTAATCAACAAGGCGGAGAAATTACATATCAAGGACTTGCCCTCAAACAAGACAAACAGGTTGCTATTAAAGAATTTTGTTTTGCAGACGGTGATGCTAACTGGGCAGGATTTGAAGCCTACGAAAAAGAAGTAGAAATTCTCAAACAATTACAACATTCCCGTATTCCTCGCTATATAGATTCCTTTGAAACTCCATCTGGATTTTGCCTAATTACAGAATATCAAAACGCACCATCTCTAGCAGAAAAAAGAAATTTTACCCCCGAACAAATTAAACAAATAGCTATTTCAATTCTCGAAATTTTAGTCTATTTACAAAAGCAAACACCAGCAATTATTCACGGTAATATTAAACCAGAAAATATATTAGTTGATTGCCATTCCAATGGTGACAAAAACCCAACTGCTTATTTAATTAATTTTGGTGGCGCACGTATAGGAATAGAAGAAAATTTAAATAATAGTATAACTGGAACTCCAGGATTTATTCCACCAGAACAAGAATTAAATGGCACTGTCACTATTAGCTCAGATTTATATAGTTTAGGCGCAACCCTAATTTGCTTACTCACAGGTACTCGCAGCCCAGATGTGGGAAAATTAATCGATCGTAACTATCGCTTCAATGTTAAAAAATTAATGCCTCAACTCAGCACATTATTCACAATGTGGCTAGAAAAAATGGTCTCTCCTAATGCAAAAGACAGATTTGAACATGCAGCCTCCGCTTTAGCAGCACTAAAACCTATTCCTGTATTTGGCGATGCTGCTAATTTTAGGAATGTAGCAATGGCAATAAAACCTGTAAAAACATCTGCAATAATTGGATTTGCTAGTATTGCAGCCATTAGTCTATTGGCGGCAAGTTTAACATTATTCCGGCAGCAACAACCACAAACTAATTTCCAAAAAACAGAAGCACCTAGGCAAAAAACAGTCAGCAAAAAAGTTTCTCGCCAAACCTCTATTCAACAATTACAAGAAACTGGAGAATGTGCAGGATGTAACCTCCGCAAAGCTAATTTGGCAGCTGTTACAATTGAGGATGCTTATTTGCGAGATGCAAATTTATTTGGAGCTAATCTTAGAGGTGCTAATCTCCAGGAGGCAAGATTACAAAATGCTAACCTCAAGCGCGGGCAACTTCAGGCCGTAAATTTAGTTAAGGCTAAATTGCAAGGGGCGGATTTATCTCATGCTAGTTTGGAGGGGGCCAATTTAATCAATGCAAATTTTGAAAGTGCCAAACTGGTAAATGCTTCCCTCGCTGGAGCAAATATGGTCAGGGCAGTTTTAGAAAGTGCTAACCTCCATAATGCTGATTTACTGGGGGCAAATTTGATGAGTGCAAATTTGGGAGGTGTGAATCTCCATAATGCTAATCTCAAGGATGCGAGACTTAGTAGGGCTAAGTTGACAGGAGCTAAGTTACAGGGCGCTAAGTTGACGGGGGCTATTATGAATGGTGCTAATCTCCAAGGTGCTAATCTCCAGGGTGCGCTTCTTAAGGATGTGAGTCTTAAAAAAGCAAATTTGGTGGGGGTAAATTTGGTTGGTGCTCGGTTGCTTAATGCTGATTTGTCACGGGCTAACCTTAAGGGGGCAAATTTGAAAGATGCTAATTTACAAGGGGCAAATCTGGAGGGTGCTAATTTGCAGGGGGCAAATCTGGAGGGTGCGATTATGCCTGATGGTATTTTGAATGAATAATTTTTCTGGAAAAGTTGATTAGTAGTAGGGTGGGCAAATATTCACTTACTTAGACCTACAATCAATTTGACCCTGTTTGCCCACCATACATATTAATAATTTTTAAGTTGAACAAAAAGTCATGCGTAGGGGCGAACGACTCCCACTAAGTTTATAGTATCACAATTTTCTTGGGGATGCAAGGGTACATCCTTACCCTTCGCCGATTTTTTCAGGAGCTTCACAGGATGATAATTTTTGTAGTGAGGAGTTATAGCTAGGGCGTGTCATCAATTAAAATTTTGACATTGAGAGTATAGTATGCTTATGGTTAAGCGTGCAGAATCAAAAAAAATCAGAGCTTCTCTAACATGACTAAACGCTATGGTTTACGGGATTAC
>JBARXI010000257.1:0-12620 GCA_049647275.1 Microcoleaceae cyanobacterium | reverse complement strand
ATCCCAATGAGAGAAAGATTCAGCTTGTCATTGGGAGGGGAGGTTTAACAATCAATATAACTCGGCCGAAATTCATACCCCCAAGCAATCTTTTATCACTCTAAATTATTAATGAGATTGCTTCGGGGGGTTTGATAGAAAAATGAGAAATTAACTATTTTGTCAGACCCCCTCGCCATGACACTGTTGTATAAAAATATAAGTTATTGTTAGGTAGCGCTGTGGCTTTTTATATTATGTAGCAAAACCCAACCTACAAAGAATCATCTCTACAATTCACAATAAAATGACAGAAATAACAACTAATTATGATGAGCCGTGAAAAGCAGCGATCGCTGAATATTTGGAATCTTTCCTCAGCTTCTTTTATCCAGAAATTAACGAATTTTTGTTATCTTTAATTTATGCTTGTTGATTTTGATTAGAAACTTTAGTAGCATAGCCTACATTAATCAAACTTACCAAAAGTAACAAAGAAAATGTTTTGAAACCAGAGAATTGAGAAATCAAATAAAAATTTTTTCATGTTTTCCTCTAGAAAATGTACTAGATAGCAAAAATATTTGTGATTATGGGGTTAGGACGGATAGCTTGCATGAATGATAAATTTCCTGCCTTACTTCCGCCTAAGTAACTATTAAGTTATTACCAGTATAAGTTTGTATTAATTCTGTCGCTGTACAGCCAACAAAGTAATATCATCAAACTGATTAGCAGCACCCGTATGAGCTAAAACACTGCTAGATATTTCTTCTAGCAAAGCCTCCGCCGAAGCTGCTTTTTTTTCTACAAGTAAGCGCAACTTTCGATCGGTAAAAAATTCGCCTTGGCTGTTACGAGCTTCAGGAACTCCATCAGTGTAACCTAACAATATTTCACCAGGTTCTAAGTTGGTTTGCTCAATTTTAAAGTTCATATCAGGTAACATTCCTACTGCTGGACCTGTAGAATTTAACTCCTGCTTTATTCCTCCCAAAGCATCAATAATAAATAGTGGTTCATGGCCACCATTAATATAGGTAAGCGTACCATTATTGATATCTAAAACTCCAAAGAAAAGGGTCGCAAACATTCCCACATCGCCATGATGTTTAGCAATATAATTATTCGTCAAACACACAGCTTTTAACGCATTAAAACAATCTTCACTTGCTAGATGTTTATCTAAAGAAAATTTATCAACTCCTGCACTTTCTATATCCTGATTCTTTTCTTGAAAAGAATGTTGACCGGAAAAAATTCTAATCAAACTGCGAAACAAACTCATAAATAGTGCAGCCCCTACTCCTTTATCACAAACATCAGCAATTACTAAACCAACCGTATCATTGGAAAGCTCAAATATATCGTAAAAATCCCCTGCAACTTGTCGGGCTGGCTGAAAGAAAGCTGCTATTTCCCAACCAGTTTTTTCTAATAATTCAGCAGGTAGAAAATTTTTCTGCATCTCATGCCCTTTTTCTAATTCGCTATTCAGAGCTTGGGAATAAGCAGCTACTTTTTCTAAACTTTCCTGTAATGCTGCTTCGGCTTTTTTTCGCTCGCCAATTGCCTCATTAATTTTGATAAACATTAGTTCAAAGGTATTTATTACTTCTCCTAATTCATCTTTTCTGTGAAGAGATACTGAGTCAAACTCTGGTGGAGATTTATCCTGAGAAATTGCTTCGCCTGCTTTAATCAAATCGCACCTTAAGAGAAAAATTGGATTCATTACAATTGGTTCCAAAAATAGCCAAACTGTAATTGTTATAAATAGAGATATGATAATAACCAAACCAATAATCCTGGCAATATAAGCAAGTAATTTTGGTGTAACATTAGAAGCATCATGGCGGAGAATAATGCTGTAGTCTGTTTTCATATCTTTTCCAGACCAAACTAAGTCATCATATCGAGAACCATTCTGACTAGCAACTAAAGGTTTTTCAGAATTACTTATTTCATCAAATGATAATTCAGGAGATTCACCAAATATACCTATTTTTTGTCCGTTAGAACTATAAACAGCACCTCCTAAAATCAAAGCGTTATGTTGCATAAGCTCTGATAAACGATTGACAAGTTCTTTCCCTGAAGCATTGGGATAAGTAATCAAAATCCAAGCTACTTTCCCAGAAGACATTTGCTTAATTTGACCAAGAAGTTCTTGTTCTCGTCTCTTAACTGAAGGAATCAAAATAATACCTTCTATCACAATAATACTGGTAAAAATATACAGCACTATTCTGCGAGATAACTTTGATTTTAGTCGAGAATTGATGGGGTTAATAAACTTTTGCAGTCCTGATAATTCTGATGATTCCTGCTGCTGATTTGTGGATATTTGCGACATAGGTCAATGGTGAATAATTTATTTTAATTCTAATGGATAGTTGAGGGAATAAATTAAATTCTCACAACTATTTAAATTATTTAAACAGTGTTAGTTTTAGATTGATTTACTCAAATTATACCATGGTGGGATAGTCAATATATCCTTTTGATCCTTGTGTGCAATAAGTAGAGCGGTCGTACTGATTTAATGGTGCATTAAGCAATGTAGGGACGTTGCATGCAACGTCCCTACGAGGTTGGGTAAAGATTGTTTATTACAGTTATTTAATCAGACATGATATTAGCAATAAACCAGCTACCCTAAGCAATTTAATCAGCATCGCGATGGTTGAAATGGAGTAAATAGATCGATTTGATTGCCTGAAATGATCGAATTCCCAATGTTCAGAACTTACGCAAGTAGGCTATATTAGGAAAATAAATTGCCCATACTTTTATTCCTCGATCAAATTGATATTGTTGAAATCAGACCAAAATACTATTTCCCCATCTTCTCTCGTGATATATTTAGGACTATTAAGTAGGTAGGCATCATTAAATATTGAGCAGTTGTAGTAGACCGACACATATTCAATGGTGCCCTGCGACGGATTTTTAAATGCCTTTCGCAGTCTAGATTTTAGCCGTAATGGCGCACCCTACGCTTATTGCTCGTGATATATTTAGGAGTACTAATATTTCGTGGGAACTGGTTTTAACATGACATTATTAATTTTCATCGTGGTTTATATCTTTCAACTGACCGAGATATTTTTCCAGCAAATTAATAATATCTTGGTCGCGAAAATCGTGAGCCAGTTGCAACAAATGTCGCCCAAACGGCAGATATTTCGCATCCAAACTTTCAATGGTTTTCGCTTGGTTAACAATACCCTTAATATGACCCTTCATTGCCAACTCATATAAAATTTCCAACTCCGCCATAGGTGGGGGAATCATTTCAGCAGTTGTTTCTTCCACCGATACAGATGATTTTGCCTCCCCTTCGTAAATCCACTGTATCTTCAGATGTGTTTGTAGAATCTCAAACAAACTAATGGCCTCCACAGGTTTAGGCAGAAACTCATTGGCACCAACTTCAAAACAACTATCGAGGTCTGATGCAAACACACTAGCCGAAGAAGCAATCAAAATCAAATTTTGCCATTTTGGAGAAACTCTCACCTTTTGCATCATCTCAAAACCATCCATCACAGGCATCCATAAATCCGTAATCACCAACTGAGGCTGAAACAGCTCAATTTTCTCCAAACCCTGCCGACCATTACTTGCTTCGAGCAACTCAAAACCCAGAGGTTGGAGCAAATCAACAATTACAGAGCGACTATCACCTAGATCGTCAACGATTAAAATTTTAGGTGCTTTTCCTTTGATGCCGATAATTTCTCCATTGTCATGCAGTTGTCTAGTAATACTCAAGTCATAAACAGGTGGTAAATTCACCTCAAACCAGAAAACACTACCAGCACCATATTTACTCTGAAAATGAATGCAGTCACCCATTAACTGCACAATTTTTTGACTAATAGCCAATCCCAACCCAGTACCCTCTGACTGAAATTTTTCTGCTCCCACTTGCTCAAAGGGCTTAAACAGACGTTGAGATTGTTCGGGTGTCATCCCAATACCTGTATCGTGAATTTCAAACCGAATTAAATCATTTTCAGCTTGATTAACCTTTAATGTCACCACCCCTGTTTCAGTAAATTTTATCGCATTTCCCAAAAGATTAATTAATACCTGTCGCAAGCGTTTATCATCAGCAAGAACAGCTTTTGGTAGTTCAGCATTCTTTTCATAGACAAAAGAAAGACCTTTCATTTCAGCTTTGATCTGAAATATCTCTACCACACTGTGCAACAAAGCTGGGAAGTAAATATCAGTGGGGTGCAATTCCATTTTACCTGCTTCAATTTTCGACAAGTCGAGGATATCATTAATCAACGTCAATAAATGTGAGCCACAACGGTAAATAATTGAAATCTTACTTTTATCCTCTGCATTCAAGGTTTGAGAGCGTTCGAGAATTTGAGCATACCCCATAATACCATTGAGTGGAGTTCGTAGTTCATGGCTCATGTTAGCGAGAAATTCGCTTTTGGCTTGGGAAGCTGCATCTGCTGCTTGTCTAGCAACTTCTAACTCCTGAGTTCGTTGTTGAACTTTGTGTTCGAGAGTGTGAGCATAATTTTCTAGTTGATGATTCGCGTTTTCTAACTGTTGGTTAGTTTTTTTTAGCTGCTGATAACTGTGGTAGTTTGTAGCCATAATTGCTGAGAGCGTTAACCCTAGCCAGGGAGAAAATAATGGCAGCACTACTCCTCCTAAAAAAGATCCATAACAGATTCCCAGTAAAGTACAACTTGATAACACTATAATTATCATAGTGCCAACAAAAAAAGCATTGTTTCCAATTCGTAGAGATGCCAGTATCCACCAGGTGCAAACCACACCAATAACTGACCACATTACCATCCAAATCCATTCAAAGTATTTACTGGCCACCCGTAACATTACTCGACCGTCGATGGCAGCACTCAAAATCTGACTGGTAATGTTAGCATGAACTACTACTCCTGGCATTTTATCTATTTTATCCAGGAGAGTGCTGTTATAAGGAGTGAGAAAAATATCCTTAAGACTTTCTGCAGTTGTACCTATAATGACAATGCGATCGCGAATTAAATTCTCAGGAATATCGTCATTTAATACCTGGGAGACAGAAAAATTAGGAAAGAATTCTAAACCACCCTTATAGTTGAGCATAATTTGATAACCCCCAGTGTCAGGGCTAGCGTAAACTCCGGAAGTAGGAGTCAGAGGAATGAAAGTAGCTTTACCAAGCTGATAATGTTGTTTCTTGTCATTGAGAATTTCTAGGTTAATTCCTTTTTCTTTCAAATACATGAGGGCTAACTTCACCCCGATGCCATCTCGCATATCGCCATTTTTGGTACTGGTTGTAATCAGAGCACGCCGTATTTTACCATCAGCATCAAGTAATAGATCGGAAGATCCAACCTGCTTGAGTTGGCTTAAAATAGGAGGAGGAGCAATGGTTTCTCCAATGACTTTTTCAATTCCCACTAGATTAGGAGTAGAGCGGAAGACATCAAGCAGTTTTTGATTTCCTGGTGCTACTGGCAAATCTCGATAAATGTCTAAACCTATGGCTTTGGGTTGCTTGGCTTTGAGTTTGAGTATCAACTTTGCCATAATCTCATCGGATATAGGCCACTGCTGGAAATTAGCTAAATCAGATTCATTAATGGTAATCAGAGTAATTCGAGAGTCTATGGATGTTGAGACACGCAAACGATAAAATTGATCGATGCTAGCCCATTCTAGTAGCTGAAATATTCCTGCTACACTACCTCCGATAACGCATAAATTCACGCTAAAAATTATTAGGAGTAAACCTTGCCATTGTTCGACACTTTTTTTAACCGTTTGCCACATTAAATATAAATATACAAAAAAATATTAACTAAATTATTTGTGCAGGTTATTACCTAGAGAGCGATAGCTACCAGGGCGATCGCCTGCAATAAATTTAATCGGTTGAATCGGTATTAATATTATACTTGAGATTATATTGGCCAGACATTAAATAATTGATTGGTATTTGATTATATCTAGCTTGTGGGTATTTTTATCTACAGCGCTTTTCAGTTGAGTAGACCATAGTAGGGGCAATTTCGGTCTGAATGCGGAGCAAACATCGAAAGCTGAGTATGACATCTGCGCAGCATGACTACCGGATACGGAAATTGCCCCTACTCCTACCAATATCCTCACAATTTGTAGCCAACTTTTTTCCAATTGGTATCATACTGGGGTGTGGAAAAACCGGGTTTGTTATATCATGTGCCCCCTCCGGGGGAGCTGCGCTAACGGTTGAATACTTATAATATCTGCCGAAGGAAGGCAGAAGGCAGCTATGCTGGAGGGAGAAGGGAAGGAGTAAGGTTAGAAAGCAGAAGGTTTTTTATAACTGACCCGTCCGAACATGATATTATAGAAGTTATAGCAGTCGCCATTACTATTAGGACATTCTCGCTCCTCTCAAATTTAGTCCGTGCTGCGAATGTAGGGGGGAATGGCCATTCCCCCCTACTGACTTCTGACTTCAGCTATATCTGGTATCAATGCCTGCCATTACCGTTTTTTTTTTCACTTGGCTCCGATTGAAGACCGACTCACCAAGTCAGAAGATAGAGGGAAGGAAGAGGGGAAAAAGGTTGAAAAATACTCCCACACTTCCCTGACCATTACGGCTGCACCACCACCTTCTTTTTTAGACCTCCTCCACCTTTCTACTTCCACAGTCGTAACAATAAATATTCAACCGTATTTATAATGACTCACTAGCGCTCAACCACTGCTCAAACACCTCAAACCTACCATCATCAGGATTCACAATTCGATAAACTCGTAATCGCTTCTTGTTGTGGGTTTCCGAGCGCAAACATTCCAAACTGTAACCCATCTTATCTAAAAAACGTCGAACAATTGTAATCGGACTCGAATTAGCAGCCAACCCTATCCCTACCACTGTTTTTATCGCGTTTCGGTTTGCCAAAGCAGTAGTCGCCAGAAACTGCAAATCTTCATCAATATTTTTCAACTCGCGCTGCTTATCCTTGAGCAATGACGGTATTGTTAATAATTCCATCACCCCGATGGTCGCACCTAACAAACAATCATTAAAATCAGGAATAAAGATATTACCCTTGCCCAACTCTAACAATTTTCCGGCTATCTCCGCATCCCGCGCTGCTAAATATGGTCTTCCCACCGTCATAAAATAATGCAGTTGCAACTGTTGATACCAACCGCCATCGTCTTTCTCTACTAATTCTGCTGTCACGGGGATGCTGTAGCGCCACATTAACTCATATTTTCTTTGTTGGCGCTGTTGTTTTATCGGTTTAGATAATCGTTTTTTGAACTTTTGATATTCCGCTGCACTGATATTTTTAGCAGTAGCGATCGCTTCACATTCTGCCTGATAATTTTGCTTAATTACAGTAGCTATAGCCTCTTGCAAAGAATTATCTTCTGCCGGAACTTCTGATAACTTTTCCTCCCCTGATTTCGGCGATAAAACCTCTTGAGAAACCTCAAAAATATGATGTCCTTCTACCCGCAAAGCCTCCAAAACTGAATCTCGATATTGATTCATTCCAGCATTAAAACGAACCGCCATTTTAGCCCAACACAAAAATGATTCAGCCTGAAAACCTATTTCTAAATCATCCAAACCATCAAAATCAGATTGTTGTAATAGCCTAATATTAAGCTGAGTCAAACGCTGTTCAGAATTGAGCAAATAAGTGATAGAAGTCGAACCATTACCTACCTGATTAAAACCAGAATTTGCTACCCATAAATATCTGGGAATATTCTCACGAACTCTACCCAAAGATTGACAAACAGAAGTTGCACCTTGTACCCCTTGAGCAATTGCCCAAACAGAGGTAAAATGCCCTTGAATATCAATACTAACTCCAGTTTCAATTGAAGGAGAAGCCAAGACAATATCATATTGTCCTAATACCCGGTCTAATGACTTAATACAACCATAAGCAGGATGATTAGGTTCAGCTAAAGATTCTGAATCTATTCTGAGAATTTTTAACTGGGGAAAATGTTTTTTTAGATAAGCTTCTAAAGCGCGAGTTCCCCATTTACTTGTCAGTTTTTGCGCCGACAAACAAACCATTGGTTTGCCACCTTCACAGATATACTTGTGTAAATCTGCTATTAATCTTTTGGGAGTAGTTTCTGGATAATTAAAAATTTGCCAAGCTTCTTTTTCTCCTGGCAACCAATCATTTTGAATAATGAAAGGTTCTAATGTTAATCCCGCTAGACCTTGTAGATAATCTATGGAAATATCACTCAAGTCAGCATCAGCCATAAATACTTGACCGACTCTACCCAATACATTCTGCATTAATGCTTTGAAACATCTAAGAATTTCTACTCGGTTTTGCCGACAAGTGTTGGAGTTTAAAGTATGCCAAATTACTTGTTCAATTTCATCAATAATTACTACCCCATCTGACCAAGTTTCTGGATTAAAATTTGCCTGGGAATTAGGATGTAAAGAGTCAATACATAAACCCACGCCTAATAATTTATCGTCAGATTTTTTGTCTACTTCTGTAATATATTTTAGTCCGAAACGTTGACATAATTCCTGTACCAACTGCACCCGATGACCAATCACTAATACCTTTTGATTGCGGGCTATAGCTTCAGTAACAATTTTCTCTAATAATTTAGTTTTACCAGTACCTTTAGCAGATTTAATTCCAACAAGTTTTGCGGGGAAATTGGTACTATAGGCTAGGTCAAGATTATCTAGTTTTTGTAAGTTATTACTTCCCACAGAACCTAAAATTTTGTGTTCAGAAAGATAGCGACTATTGACTCTAAGATTTATCGGATATGTGAGACGGCTAAATGATTTAGCTTTCCAAAGTTCAATAGGTAATGCTGTTTGATAAGCTTCATCAAAAATATTTTGTCCGTGATTTGCGATTAGATCGTCAACTCCTTTACCTAATTCTGGATTCCAGGAAATGACTTTAACTTTACATCCTTTTCTTGTGAGTAAATATCCAGTTTTTCTAATGGCAGTATTAACATTTTTAATAGTTTTAGATTTAGTATCTTGGTCAAATGCGATATAAATTTCTCTATTGTTACTAGCTAGCTTTTCTAACTGGGGAATTAAATTTGGTTTACCAATGCGGTTGCCATATTCATCTCTGAGAACTCGATATCCACCAAAGATTCCTGGTAAGGCAATAGCGACATAAGATGCTGTTAGTAAAGCACCAGCTTTTTTAGCACCTTCAGTAATACATAAAGGTATCTGAGGATGGGCAATTAACCATTGCCAAAAACCGAGGTCTGGTTGATTATTATCGATATCTTCCGGCAGAATTTCTACTTGATAACGACTAGCAATTTGATGCCACAAATGTAGAGGAATTTTGAGGGCAAATAAACTAGTGGGAGTTTTGGGAGGATGTTCATATTTAATTAACTTTTTTTGGTCATAACTATGACGTGGTTGACTAGGTTTAAAACAGCCCCAAAGGTCTTCTTCTCCTGTAAGTAAATCAATTCCAGAACACCACCATCCACCTTCTTCAATGTGTTGGTATCGCTTGAGTATTTGACTAGTTACTCGGCCATCATTTCGTCTAGGAATGCGATCAGAATAAAACAAAAATTCATAGGGCCGTTGTCCTTCTAAAGGGACAACATTGAGGCGAATTAGTTGGTCATCAACACAACTATTCGTCCACTCTTTGAGATAATTAATTTGTGGTTGGGTATTAAGGTTCATTTAACGATGGACTCTATATATAGTGAAGGATTTTTATTATACTAGAAAAATACACTATAAGTACCTACACAAAATTAATTGTATATTTTGAACCAAAATTAATTAGAACATCTTCTATAGCGTTTCTCGGGCTAGTGAGGTATACTTATATTTTTATTTTTTCCCTTTTCCCATATCTGGTGTTCCCTAAAATCTAGAATTTTGTACCTCACGCTTTTTGGGAATTGCTATACTGCTTTTACTAAGTTCAAATAGCTTCAATAAGTAGCAGTTTATAACCATTTATATTTGATAAATCTCCACAATATTTCTATTTGATTTAATTGTGGTGAGCCAGTAGGTAAAAAGAATATTCTTAATCCTTTTTTTCCATTCTGTTTGCCTCTACCAGAGTCTTTTATTCTGGTTAAGCGAAGCATTATCTATTGCCGAATAATGGATAATTATTAATCAAATAATTAAGGTCTAAAGGCTCTCCTCTTAAGGAGAAAAAAGGGAAAAATTTCCTTTTAGGCAATCCTCTTCAGCACTTAGCTGATTAAGATGCTGTTTATTTATTCTAATTTTTATAAATTCTCAAATATACAATTAATTTTGCTTACCTACTTATTGATAAAAAATTTTCCCGCTCGCCAATAACCAAATTATCTTAATATTTTGTTTTTTAGATAACCTATAACTCTATCATGTTTTTGATTTTTTTCACCTTGTCATTCTCAGAAAAGAAAAATTTACATTCCTACTCTAAATATATGTTGAATGTTATAGCTTAAAAGTTGAATAAGTAATTATTAACAAAAATTTTAGCCATGGATAAAATTAAAATTAGGGATATAATTTTTCCTGTTTGTTTGCTAAAATAGCCAAAAAAGCGGATAATCAAATAATTTATTTAATCTGACTTTACTACTCTCAACTAAGTATGGCTAAAATTTGGCAAATCATCGAAAATGTTAAAATTCTGGATATACCAGTAATAATCATATTTTTTATAATATTGAGTTTGCTCGCAACATTAGTCTTAAAACAATTATTGACCGTAATTGTGATTAGGCGGATTGAGGCTTTAACTCGTAATACCACAACTACCCTTGACGATCAATTAATTGCAGTTATTAAAAAACCCATAGGATGGTTTATATATTTAATGGGATTGTGGATTATACAATTAATACTTACAGATTATATTGCTCCACAAGTAAATCAAACAATTACAGGAATTATCAACTTAGCAATAGTAGGTAATATCGCACTAATTTTCTACCGTATATCTCCTATTTTAGGAGCAGTTTTGAGAAATTTATCAGCTCAAACAGACACCGAGTTAGATAATATTATTAGCCCCTATATTCCGAAGCTATTTAGGTTAACTGCCATCGTAATTTTTGCCCTAAAAGCAGGAGAAATATTATTAGGAGCTTCTGCAACTGCAATTGTTGGTTTAATCGGAGGTGCTGGTCTAACATTAGGTTTATTATTTAAGGATGTTGTTGGTGATTGGTTAGCGACAATTGTAATTTATAGTGATGGTTTGTATTGAGTAGATGATTGGCTTTTACTCCCAAGTGGTAGTTGGGCTGAGGTCAAACATATAGGTATTAGAAGTACAACAACTTATATCGGTTTTCAGGGAGTTACCCAAAAAATTCCTAACTCTAAAATGATTGATGGTAGCATTAAAAATTTATCCCAACAGCCAAATGAAAAGAAGAAAGCAGCTATTGATTTGTATATTAAAATTGACTGGATTTCATCTCAAAAAGTAGCTTATATCAACGATAAAATTCGAGAAATACCAAAATCAATTGACCTTTTATATGATTCTTGTATAGTCAGATTTAACGGATTAGAAAGAAATGCTCGTGTGATTAGGGTAATTGGATTTACCAATGATTTAGATAACTATTCGAGAGCTTATGACCAATTAAATTTGGCAATATTGGCTTTGTTAGAGGCGGAGGGAATAGATTTATTTTATGTGCATATTATTGCTGACCCAGAAACTTATCAAAATTGGCATTATGGTGAAAATTAACTATAGCAATCCTAAATCATTTGTTATAAATCAAAACATAGATAAAAATCCTGAAACTTTTACCCCTGTTCCTTGTTCGTTATTCCCTGTTCCCTTTTTCTAGGATATTTTTTTCACCACCACACGGAGGACTGCTATAGAAAGATAGATGGCAAAATTTTTTAACTACTTTAGCAGATTTTAGCTACAATAGTTGAGAATTTGAGCATTTTTTTTTAGCTTGACGATTTTCAGTGAAATTTACAGAATAATTAAGATTTAAAGCCTTTTTTTTGCTGGGTCACGGACTGTCATCTTAGAAGGATAAAAAAAATCTTTTAGTCAATCCTATCCGTTTTAAAGATAGGTAATTATTGATTTTTGAAGCTCCTGCCAAATAAGAAAAACATCAACCAGCCACAAAAAAGAATTGAGAAAATATGGCAGTTTTGTGCTGTCGATTAAAAAAGCGATCGCCTAAATTAACAGATGATAATTTACCAGTCGATAATCAGGTTATTTATCAATGGTTAGGAGATTGTATTCAGATTATACAGCAGTTTTCCAAGTTATGAAATACATATATTGACGATTTTAAGGTGATGGGGTGATGGGGGTTCAGCAATTAACAATGAACAATTAATAATTAATAATTACCACCGATTAAAATCAGGGGATTGACTAAATTGACTAAAAGAAAAGTTTTTGATTTATCCCCTATCCAAGGGGAGGCTTCAAACCTGAATTGTTGAATTGATAATTATTAACTATCGACTCTTAATTATTAATTATTAACTATTAATTATTAATTATTCGGTGATCGGGTGATGGGAAACAAGTAAAAAATATTTACCCTGTTAAAATTCCGGTTATTGTACCTCACGGGCAACGGAAAGCGCTGTA
>JBARXI010000256.1:0-2146 GCA_049647275.1 Microcoleaceae cyanobacterium | reverse complement strand
CTACACCGCTGCGAAATAGTCTAAACGATTAAAAATTTTCAAAGCCGTCCCTTCATCGGGACGGCTTTTTTTGGGTTCATCGTCATTTAGCGGGGAAGGTATGCTAAATTCATGGAATACTTGGAGGGCAATGCTCTGTCATTGCCGTTCGTTTGGGGTGCTCGAAATTACTAGTATCCTGTAACTCCTAAAGTTTCGGATACAATCTCAGAAGCTTAATTCGTGCATCTTCTGTCTTAAACTGCCAGTTGATAGGCGCTCCGCGTTTATTGCGATCCCTCTGGCAGGCAGAGACCTGATTCCTCATAGTTTCCATGTCCGGGATTCGGCGATTCAAGCACTGTGAGCTGATGGCACTCAGTTCAATCTCGGCGATATTAAGCCAGCTGCCATGCTTGGGCGTATAATGTATCTCCAGCCGCTCAGCCAGTCGCCGAGCTTCTTTCGGCGCAAAGGCGGCGTATAAGGAAGCGGTCTGGTGGGTATTCAGATTGTCCATGACGAGCCGAACTTTGGTGGCCGAGGGGTAACGCTCATCCAACATCGACTTAATGAAGTGCGCCCAGTCCTTGCGGGTGCGCGTTTCGGTGACCTCCACATGACGCTTGCCCGCAAGGGGTTCGACCTCAACGAATAACTGCGCGACGCCATTGCGAACGTATTCGTGGTCAATCAGTTGTCCGTGTCCGGGCGCATGTGCGATGGGTTCGTGGACCTCGCCGATAAGTTGTTTGCTCGATTCATCCATGCAGACCACGGGAAAATCGGGATCGTAAGGCAAGTGGTAGACATCCAGAACATCCTCCATCGCTGCAACGAACGACGCGTTGCTGTCTGGTGGAATCTTCCAGTAAAGACTTAGGTGAGGACGCAGTTCGTTTTTTTTAGAGCCCGATGAACAGTCATCGTGGAAACGGAATCGGCGATTTTAAGTTCAACCGCTTTGTCGGCCAGAAGCCGGATCGTCCAGCGCGCCCGACCGTCCGGCGGATTGGAGCAAGCCAAAGTTGTAATCCGTGCCTCGAAAGCTCCGTCAAAAGTCACTTCTCTGGGTTTACGATCAGGCTTACGCACAAGTGCGGCCTCCAAACCCTCTTCAACGAAACGCTTCTTCAAATGTTCGATTGTGCGGGAAGTGACGCCAAGCGCTGTTGCGACATCTGTGACTTTCCATGGGGCTCCATATTTGCCAGCATCGCATAAAAGCAACGCGCGTGCGTGCATGAACTTCTTGGCGGGAATCTTCCCGCTGCGGGTCATCGCTTCCAACTCCCCGCGCTCTTCCTTAGTCAGTGTTATTTTGTATCGGGCTGCCATAATGACAGCCAAATACTTATTCTAGCATTTTACAATACGAATATTTACATGTTACAGGATACTAGTGCGTAGCGGTTGCGCGTGGCGGATGATTCCACATGATCTACCGCCATGGCGGATCTGCTACCATTACTTCTCCAAATGGAAACACGAAGGTGTGTGGGAGGCCATCCATGACCACCTCCGGGACATCGTCCGCGTCCACCACGGTAAAAAAAAGCTCCAACCGCTGCGATTGTGGACTCGCAAAGTGTTAAAACAGCTAACCATGGAGGACTCCGTGGCTATGATGCAGGCAAACGCGTCGTGGGAAGAAAGAGGCACTTACTCGTGGACAGCCTCGGGCTGATCCTTTTGGCGGTGGTCCACCCGGCAAACATCCAGGATCGGGACGGGGCGAAGATCCTGCTCGAACTACTGACGGATCGCTTCGGTTGGCTCAAACTCATCTGGGCTGACGGCGGCTACGCAGGTAAACTCGTCCAATGGGTCAACCAACTTCAACGCAAACGCCGAATCCAATTGGACATTGTCCGCCGCTGCGACGATACCAAAGGCTTCAAGATACTGCCGAAGCGTTGGATCGTAGAACGAACCTTCGGCTGGCTCTCAAAATACAGAAGGATGTCCAAGGACTATGAGACCACTGTAGAATCATCCACTGCGATGATTCATATTGCGATGACACGACTCATGCTCAAGCGTGCCGCTCGATTCTAACCATTATTGCGATTTATTAGACGCCCTCTCAGTTACCCACGGTCTCAGCTACGCCTCGACAGGCACCTGCGCTTCAAGCAAGTCCACCATGTATTTGGATGGCTTATAG
>JBARXI010000255.1:0-12075 GCA_049647275.1 Microcoleaceae cyanobacterium | reverse complement strand
AGAAGCAACAGAGAAAAAAGAAAAAGTAAACAAGTAATTTTGGGTCGCCAAATTATCTAAAAAGGAAGAAGGAAAAAAGGAAAGCCTGATGTTAAAACAAATAACTTTGGAAAATTGGAAGAGCTTCCGTCATGCAGAATTATATATTGACCCTTTAACAGTTTTAATCGGTACTAATGCTAGTGGAAAATCTAACATAGTTGATGGGTTGGATTTTTTGAATAGTATAATGCAGGGTAGTTCAGTTGAAACAGTATTAACAGGCGATCGCTTCACTTCAGGTATTAGAGGTGGAGTTGAGTGGGCGACTAGAAAACCAGAAACAAAATTTAGTTTTCAAGTATTAGTAGATGGGAAAGATGAAGCGGGCGATTATCTTTATAAAATTACGGTAGAAACTACACCCACTGTACAGGTAATAGATGAATCTTTAACTTTGATTGATAGTCCAAATCTGTTAGATAGTAATTCATCTCAGCAACTTTCTTTTATCTCCTCAGCTCCTGCAAAAAATGGAATAAGCTATAACCGTTCTGAAGCAGAGAAAGAATTTATCGAAAAATTTTATCCCACTCCTAATCCTTGGTTAGGTCGTTTTACAACACAGATTCCTTTCTATGGATTTGATGATGTTCATAAAATGATATCTGCCCAAAGTATAGTACCAAACATACTCAAAAATATTTTTATTTTAAATCCAATACCTTCGCAAATGCGGAATTATTCACCCCTATCAAAAAAGTTAGAAAGAGACGGCTCTAATATTGCCGGAGTTTTAGCAGCATTACCAGAAAAACAGAAAGCTGAAGTAGAAGAATACTTATTAAAATATCTGGCAAAATTACCAGAAGGAGATATGCGAAAAGTCTGGGCTGAAACTGTAGGAAGATTAGACAGTGATGCTATGCTTTACTGTGAAGAAATCTGGAATCCCAATCAACAACCAATGATAGTTGATGCTCGTGGAATGTCAGATGGAACTTTGCGATTTTTGGCAATTTTAACAGCTATGTTAACTCAGCCAGAAAAAAGTTTAATTGTTATAGAAGAAGTAGATAATGGTTTGCATCCTTCCCGCGCCGGATTACTACTACAAATGTTAAGAGAAATTGGAGAGCTGCGCCAAATTGATATTTTAGTTACAACTCATAATCCTGCTTTATTGGATGAGCTAACTCCAGATTTTATTCCTTTTGTCATGGTAACTTATCGAGATAAAAAAACTGGAGAAAGTCAGTTAATTCCCTTAGAGGATATTGCAGATTTACCGAAATTAATGGCATCAGGAACTTTAGGAAAACTTGCCAGTAAGGGTTTGATTGAGAAGAGTCTAAAAGCAGATTAGAGAGTATGAAAAAAGTGCTAATTATCGATACTTCAATTCTCTGTGTTTATTTGGGTGTGCCAGGGAAGGAAACCTGTGGGTCTGGAGAGAATAAGTGGGATAAAATTCTAGTAGATAAAATTTTGGAAAAGGAGGAGAAAGCAGAAGCTATTTTTGTTTTACCTTTAGCAGCAATTATTGAAACAGGTAATCATATTGCCCAAGCAAATAGTAAGCGTTATGAAATAGCTAAAGAATTAGCGAATTTAATGAAACTAACTGCAGATAATCAAACTCCTTGGGCAGCATTTATAGAACAATCAGTGTTATGGGATGCAGAAAATTTGAAGCAGTTGGCTGATGAATTTCCGAGTCTAGCTAGTAAAGGATTTGCATTGGGAGATGCTACAATTAAACGGGTTGCTGACTATTATGCTAAATCAGGATTTGATGTAGAAATTGTTACTGGAGATAAAGCTTTAAAATCATATCAACCTACACAACCTCCGCTGATTCCTCGACGCAGAAAAACAAAAAAGTAAGGAAAAAATATTTACATTTTTTGTAGATTAACTATATTTAATTTTTAGCCATAAGTTATGATAAAATTTTCACTGACATAACTATAAACAAAAGATTTGTAGTCGGGGAGAAGTGTTGATTTATGAACTGGATTTATGAACATCAAGGGTAGATAAGCATGACATTTACCCACCCCAAATACAGCTATAGCAAATATTTAGTGCTAGAGTGGGTAAAAATTACATTATGGAAATTAATGGTAAATAGGCATCATATTTGCTCACCTTACAGATAATAATTTTAGTAGTAGAGTGGGGAAAGATTACATTATGGAAATTAATGTTCAATAATTGATAATTACCTCTGTCTTCAAGGAAGAGGATGGATACCAAGGAAAAAATTGTTGACATTTTCTTCTTAAAAGAATAGGCTTTAAACCCGATATATTAATTATCAATTGTCAATTGTCAATTATCCATTGGTAAATAGGCATTATATTTACCCACCTTACATATAATAGTTTTAGCAAACACTTAGCAAATTTGTATCAGATAACTATCAACAAAAAACTATGCAACTAACACCCCAAGAAAAAGATAAACTATTAATTTTTACTGCTGCTTTATTAGCAGAACGTCGCAAAGCAAAAGGCTTGAAATTGAATTATCCAGAAGCAGTTGCTTATATTTCTGCAGCAATTTTAGAAGGTGCTAGAGAAGGTCGAAATGTGGCGGAATTAATGAGTTTTGGTACAACATTATTAACGCGAGATGATGTGATGGAAGGTATCCCAGAAATGGTACAGGAAGTTCAGGTAGAAGCGACATTTCCTGATGGTACAAAATTGGTAACTGTACATAATCCTATTCGTTAACTCATTTGTTCATAAGTAGCTAATTATAGAGAGTTAAAATAATGATTAATTGGCTTATTTATAAACTAGGAGCCATTTGTTTTTGCAGATTTTCTGGTAAAATTGTAGCAAAAACTGTTCGTGAAATACAGGAACAATTTACTGATTTACAAATGTTTGATGAACAAAAAGAAATTAACGAGTGGCAGATTTTTCACGAAGCTAAGTCAGTTGATTAAAGATTTACTCGGTCATTTTTATCTTGACACAACACTAGGTCGCCAGAAAACAAGAATATGAAATATTATTCGACAACTGGTTTCGTCAGATTTGCGATTGTAAATTCATAAATAATCGCCAAGTATAATACTAGAATATGAGTCAAAAGAACAATATAAATAATTCTCTATCCTCAAAAGGAGTTAAATATGATTCCAGGTGAAATGATTATTCCAGAGGGAGAAATTGAATTAAATGCAAGTCGTCCTACACTTAAATTAGTAGTAGCAAATACAGGCGATCGCCCAATTCAAGTTGGCTCCCATTTCCATTTTTATGAAGTTAATGATGCTTTGAGTTTTAATCGGCAATTTGTAAAAGGAATGCGTCTAGATATTCCCGCAGGCACCGCCATTAGATTTGAGCCGGGGGATGAACGAGAAGTAACTTTAGTGCCATTTGTTGGCAGGCGAGAAATATATGGTTTCAACGGCAGAATTAATGGCAAATTAGGTTTGGATTAAATAATTTCCTGTAGGGGGTTGGTTTTGATTAAATGCCAATCAAAAACTTATCCTCTATCCATACCCATAAATCATTTAGCATCTTGATATAGTGGTTTTCATCCTTTATGAAGTACAGTATTTTTTCTATTCCCTATTTCTTATTCCCTGTTGCCAGATGAGCTGTTGCAAAAAATCTAAAACTTGTGTATCTCACCAAGAGCGAGAAATGCTATAACTACCTTTGTTTTGAGTTTTTTTAAATCAAAAAATTTCATCTTTTCATCTCTGAAGATACAGGTTTAACTTGGCTTTGCTGAGAAGGTAAAATAATCAATTCAACTAAAGCAAATGGAATGAGACATAGAGACCACAAGAAATATTGTAAGAAAAGTACCGAATTAAAATACAAAAATATCATCATAGTCATTGTAGAAGATACAAAAATACTTACCTTTTCTTTAAGGAAACTCAGGTAAACCATTCCCATAAAAAAGAACATCAGCAGTTTGGCTTTTAAGCCCACAACCCAGGTGAATTTTTGAGAAAAAACAACATCGACTGACGGCGCAAATTCTATGTGTGAATCTCCTAACCGCGTTGCTGAAAATAAGATTGATTTAAAAAAGCCCTCAGCATTCCAAATGATAAAAGGTAATGATGTTAAAACAGGAACGCTCAATATAATACAAAACCCAAAAAATATCTCTTCAATAGGATTATTTTTAGCTCCATTTTTCCAGATATATATGAGATACAAGGGTAGCAAAAATATCCCAATTTGCTTAATTCCCAAAGAGACACTAAACATGAGCAAAGAAAATCTTTGATTCTGTTTCAAAAGAATTAAAGATACCAACAAAAAAAAGATTGCTGCAAATTCCAGATGATGAACTTTTACTATATAGATACTCCAGCGACTTAATAAGATGATACTAGAAGCTACAAAACCAAGAATCCATAAACCTCGCTGCTGAAAATATCTCAAAGTCAAACCAACTATACCAATATGAAAACCAAAAGAAATAGGTCGCCATAAATATAACCAATCATCAAATTCTGGAAAACCTAGCTTTTGAACTAATGCACAGAAAAGATAAACCAGGGGAAAATAAGTAGCATATTTATCATTAACCCTCATATCACCTGTCAAAACTCTAGCATAGGGATTTTCCCCACTAATAATCCTTTTACCTTCCAACCAAATATAGTAGATATCCTGCTTTTTCAAATAATCAGAAGGTAAGTGCCAGAAATTAATATGTATTAACAGACCTGTACAAATTATTAGTAGGAGAAGAAACCAATATTTTTTATCCCATCTAGATAAAATTGACATAGTGAATTATCCAACAAAGTCATAGTAAATTTTTATCTTGAAATAGTTACTGGAGACCCGCACGATAAAAGTGTGCATTTAGTGTGGGGAGGAAAGTAACCAGCAGATAAATCACTTCCTCCCCAAAATTAGAACAAACTTAATTGTTCTCCATCTAATCTACACCATCAAACTTTCTAGGTTTTATACGTTTAGTTTGAGATTTAGATTCAGTTTCCAACTCGGAAATATCAAACATACTTAATTGAACTGGAGAAGCTAAAACTTGTTCAACTTTCTGTTTCCGAACAAAATTAACATTTTTCTGTTTAACTAATTCACCAAAGCTGTAAGTATAGCCATCAGATTTATGCAAATTTTTACAATATTTATGACTAATACCTTGTACAGTTTCAGTTTTAATCTTGATGTTAAACGAGCCAGTCTTTCTAACTGCAACTCGACCAACATCAACACCAATCTTTTTACCTTTAGTAACTACAGCCTTGACAATATCTCCAGTCTGAAAACCAGAGAATAATTTCTATCTGAGTTGAGCTGAAGTTTTAGGAAAACCATACTTATCAAGTTTAACCATTTGTCTACTACTTAGTATCTAGAACGAAAACCGGATTTCTGTTTAACATTTAAAAACTCCTATTTTTTGGGTAAAGTTCACATCGCCCATGTAAAAAATGCTTGTCAATCTAGCCACACTTTCAATACCAAAAATAGAATGTTTAATGACTAGAGATAGAGCAACAAACTTGTGAAGGATTTGTAGATATCGTGACATTTTCAACCTAGCCAGTTAAGACTTAAGTTAGTTAACTAAAGACTTGTAAACCGAAGTCTACAAGCCTACACTATACCCGAAAGTTAGTGTTAGATCATTGACCTACTATGACTATAAAAAACTACCTACCAGACAAACCGAGTTTGCAATCCAAACAATATCCGAACAATATTTTTTTACTCACACTCTACCAAATTACCAGCAGAAACAAACCCGCGCAAAGGAGAACTAATTTCCACCCACCTACGTTTCTCACCATTTTTATCAGGAATTAACCGATAATTTTCTACCAAAGTAAGCCGACCATCAACAAAAACTTTCCCTCTATACTCAGAAAATTTAGAAGCATCCGACCTGACTGCTAAACCTCTAGGTGCTTTTTTACTATCAATTTCACGACATAGACTTGCATCTGTTTCTGATGTATTCTCAGAAGTCAGAGATGCTTCTGTCGGTAAATTATCAACAGGAGAATTTTGACCATAACTTTCTTCTCGATCGGAAATTTCTGCTGGAGTTTCTTCTTGACTAGAACTTTCTCCTGAAGTCTTTTCAGCCACTTCAGAACAGTCAATTAAATTACTTTCATTCCCAGGAAAACCCCTCGACACAAACCCCGAAATAGGAAAAGAAATTTGTACCCAAGTTCGACCAGCAGGTCCGCGAATATCGCGATAACCCTCAATTAATGTCACCTGTTGATTAACATTTACAGTGCCAACTACCGGAGAATTAGGAGTAGGTCTTTTCTGAACAGTTAAACCTTGTTCGTGATTAACCTGACGACATAAATTAATAGCTTCTTGAGATACTTGAACTGTTTTAATAGCTCCAGCAATATAAGTCCGTTTCGGAAAACCGACAGCAATAATCAATATTAATGTTAAGACCAAAGATTGACGCATATCTCTCAAGTCAAAAGTCATTTCAGTTATCAGTTATCAGTACTAATTCCCGCAATAGGGAGGCTTAAAAATTGGGAATTTTCTTTTCCCTTGGTCGATTAGACAAAAGCTTTCTCTTCGGGATCGGAGGGAAAAGAAACCCCTTCTTGCAGAGCCGCTCCGCTTTTAATGTTGCGGAGCAAAACGCCATCCAACCCTACGTTCATTAATGGATAATGAATAATGAATAATTATTTCTGCAGCAATTATTAATTATTCGGGAAAGCTTTCAACCTCGAGCTATCAATTATCAATTATCAATTATTGCTCATACGCTTTAAACCTTAATTATTCGGTAAATAGTAATGGTAGAAGAAATCCTTGAGTGTCTGAGTGTCTAAGTAGAGGAGCAGCATGATTTTCTTATGACTAGTAAAACTCAAGCATACTTGGAGGAACTAAAAATTTAAGTTGATACCAAGTTTTACTCAATACCATTACTATGCAACTACTAAACAAACTAACTTTATATCACATTCAGAGATATCTATTATAAATAAAATTCTCCTGATTTACAGTCGAAAAGAAATAGAAAAAAATATCCTCTCCCCATGTCTACAAAATACTTATAAATATTCAAGTAAATATTCAAGGGAACTTAATATTATTTCTCTTCATTCCTTCTTTCCTATCTATTAATGTGCAGGGCTATTTCATTCTAAACTGTGCCATATTATGTATTTACGAAAATAGGTTATTTCGAGGTTTAGACAATTTATCTTTCGCTATCTGAAAGTAAGTAAATTTATTGCTAAAATCTAGAATAAAATGACCCTGATTAATGTGGGATGGGCGGCTTAAAACTGCTGTAAAAAGCGCAAATCACTAGCATAAACCCGCCGAATATCATCAATTTGATGCAGCACCATGGCAAACCTTTCTACACCAAAACCCGCAGCAAAACCCGTATATTTTTCCGGATCATAACCCACTGCTTTTAAAACATTAGGGTCTACCATCCCACAACCTAATACTTCCAACCATTTACCATTCCACTGTAAATCTACTTCTGCAGAAGGTTCGGTAAACGGGAAATAACTAGCGCGGAAACGAATGGGTAAATCTCCAAACATTTGTCGGAGAAATTCTTTAATAGTTCCCTTCAGGTCAGAAAATCTTAATCCCTCATCCACTGCTAATAACTCTAGTTGATGGAAAACTGCCGCATGGGTTGCGTCTACAGTGTCGCGCCGATAAACACGACCCGGAGCTACTACACGCATCGGAGGTTCGTGGTTTTCCATGTAGCGAATTTGTACTGAGGAGGTATGAGTCCGCATTAAGTTACCGTCTGGTAGGTAAAAAGTATCCTGCATATCTCTGGCGGGGTGGTCTGGCGGAGTATTCAGGGCTTCAAAGTTGTAGTAATCGGTTTCCATTTCGGGGCCTGTTGCGACTGTATACCCTAAACCAACGAAAATGTCAAGGGCGCGGTCTATGAGGCCATTGAGGGGATGGATTTTTCCTTGGGGGCGATATACTCCTGGCATTGTGACGTCTAGGGTTTCGGCTTGGAGTTGGGCTACTATTTCTGCTGCTTGTAGGTTTGTGCGTTTTTGGTCTAGGTCGGTTTGGATGGCTTGTTTGACTTCGTTGGCGATCGCTCCTATTTTTGGTCGTTCTTCTGGAGAGAGTTTGCCCATGCCTCCGAGTATTTTGGATACTTGGCCTTTTTTGCCTAGGTAGTTAATTCTTAGTTCTTCTAGTTTGTCTAGGTTTTCTATTGTGGCGATCGCTTCTGTTGCTGTTTGGCGTAGTTCTTTTAGTTGGGTTTCTATATCGGTTATTTTGGTTGGCATGGTTAGTTTATGTTAGAAGATTATTCTTTTGTGTTATTGATATTTTCTAGGAAATAGTAGCTTGTTTTTTCTATTAAATAAATGTACTGCTTTTTTTGTTGAATAAAGAGTCATGCATATAGGCGAGTTTATCCCACTAACATAATTATATCAGATTTTTTTGAAGGTACAATTATATTTCTTTAAAACGGGCATTTTTTTTGTTGTGCTTCTGAGGATGAACATTAGCGGTAAAGAAACAAATTGGGTTTCAATCCCTAAGTAGGGGTTTGGTTTGCGAAAGCTCTATACCAAAAATTTCCTTATTTTAGACTCTGATGTTTCAATCCCTAAATAGGGATTTGGTTTGGGAAAGGATTCAGAACACGAATATTAATGGAAATGATATTAACGTTTCAATCCCTAAATAGGGATTTGGTTTGGGAAAGCTATGTCTAGTGAAATATCTAACCCACATTCCGCACTTCAAAATGTAGTACACAAATAGAATGAGAGAAGGAAAGCGATTAATTAATTAAGTATGAATACTGGTAATCAAGAAAAATTGTTGTGACTAGGACATTTAAAAAAAAAAGCAGCTTGGGTGATGCCGAAAAAAACTGTTCCCACCCAAAATCTGACAAATAGGTTTGAGTCGGATCAAAACTCCATTAACTTAAAGGTTATTTGATTCAAAAATAACTGGGGAAAGAAACATTATTTTCCCTAGATCAGAAGATAATAACCCTGACAAGATGGGGAAAAAACTTGAGTAAATGTAATCGTTCATTGGTTAAATTAGATATCTGTTTCACCCCCTGACAATAGAAGACATGAATCAATTGAAAACATTGAAATATCCATCGAAGAGTCGGTCTATCTGTCAGGCGACCTAATTGGTTTTTGACCCCAGTTTTCATCCTTTTTAAGGTTTGCCGAAGTTCTCGTTGTCCGATGGTGTAAACTAATAAACATAAACCCATAATTAATTCACTTTGCTTTAATCCGTTTTGGGAATTTAAGAAAGACACTATCAGTTAAAAACATCGGGTCTTTGAGAAAGCTAAAACCTCGTTCTACCGATTATTGCTCTTTGTATTTAGAGAGCATTTCTGACCCAGTTAATTCTTCTGAATTTAACACATTAGTTGCCAAAAAAAATCGTCCTGCACTGCGTTTTTCAATAGCTATTTTTTCTTCGCAAATAACTACTGTAGCCTCTACTTTATAGTGATGGGAATTGGCAGTCTTGGAGTTGTTGACCTTGGTGATTTTTAAGTCATTAAGTTGGTGGTATTTAGACCCCTTTAACAGGCGAGATGCTGCTTTTTTAGCATCAGTGGTGCAGGCGAATTCTTGAGAGCTTAATTCTCGAAGCTTTTGTTGACAAGTTGACTCATCTTTTTGAATTTTTTTTGATAATTTTTGGAAATCTGATTCCTTTCTTTTTCTTTTGTGGCTTTCAACTAACAACCATCTTTGTTCTACTGCTGCATAGGTCTGTTTAATCTCCACATAATTATATCCAGGGATTGAGGTAGTAATTAAGTCTTTACTTTCCACAGACTTAACTAATAGAGTAGCTACTTTTACGGTTAATGGTACTCTACTTAACCACTTCAATTGATTGACTATTTGTAGATTTTATTTGGTGTAAAAGGCACTATCTGCTACCATTAAACTGTCAAATTGCAGTTATTTTTTGAACTCTATCATTGCCACACCAAATTGCTTTTGATCTGATTCATTTCCGGAACCAATTTTCATCCATAAAGGTACGTCTCCATCACCTATACAAATTAATTCCATCAGAAATTGTTTCAAATCTGGCCGATGGTCTCTGGAATACCCGTATGTGATTTTTATGGTTTGATTTTCTCCTGCATTTTTATATTCTCCATCAACATGAAAATGAAAACTACTTGAATCTAGGTGAACTGTTTCTAAATTTAATTGATATTTTTTAATAATTTCTAGTACAATGGAAACAAATATTTGATTTAAGCCGATCTCATAGATTTTATCTAAAACTCAACAATAATCTGTCGTCGTTCAAATATTCTGCTTTTACTTCCTCTCCTAGTAAATCTGCCACGGCCTTTCCCCCAAATAAATCGGGTTTCCAGCGATTCTCGGAGGCGCGTATGTCGGGTACCGTGCAAAGATGAAAAACCATCTTTTAACAACTCTCTCTACACAATAACTGACTAGAAAACTACCGCTATTTATTTTTCGAGGTTCTTTATGCTTTTAATCATAACTTCATACAAATAAAAATTGTCAATACCGGTCTTAATCTAAAATCTAAAAAAAATAGCCCCAAATAGCCTGAGTTTTGAGTATTCCATCATACAATATCCATGTAACGACTCGATCATTCTTGCTTCCATTTTTTTTATTTTTCAAAAATCCATCAAAATGAAAATATTAATCAGTAACGACGACGGCATTTTTGCTAAAGGTATCCAGAGTCTGGCTAATGGTTTAGCAGCAGTAGGCCATGAAGTTACTGTAGTTTGTCCCGACAGAGAACGTTCAGCCACAGGTCATGGTTTAACATTACATCAACCCATTCGTGCCGAAATTGTCAAATCAATTTTTGATGATAATGTCACAGCTTGGACTTGCTCTGGTACACCGGCCGACTGTGTAAAACTGGCTTTATTTGCCTTACTAGAAAGCAAACCAGATTTAGTAATAGCCGGAATTAATCATGGCCCGAATTTAGGAACAGACATTTTATATTCTGGTACTGTCTCTGCAGCAATGGAAGGGCTAGTTGAAAATATTCCGAGTATTGCTTTTAGTCTGGCTAGTTATACTTCGCGAGATTTTGAAGCAGCTGTTAACTTTGCCCAAAGTTTAGTGAATAAATTAGAAAGCCAACCTTTGGCTAATGTAATGTTATTAAATATAAACGTTCCAGCAGTCAAAGAAACAGAAATAGTAGGAGTAAAAGTTACCCGTCAAGGAATTCGTCGCTACATAGATATATTTGAAAAACGGGTCGATCCGCGAGGCAAAACCTATTATTGGCTAGCTGGAGAGTTGCAGGAAGATGTAGAAGAAAATCGCACTCAACCCTCAGTCGAAAAACTACCAACAGATGTTCAAGCAATTCGGGAAAAATATATAACAATTACTCCCTTGCAATACAATCTAACTTATGGTAAGCAATTAGGCTATCTCCAACAGTGGAAGATTGATAATTTTCGTGAATAGCTAACATTTACCAAAAATAACACGGGAGCATGAAAGCCATCGTCTTTTAAGCGATGGACGAAATGCAACGCGACGGGTTTTAACTGATCGTATCCTTTTGTTTTAATTCTAAACTATCAATCCAATCTTCAATAAGCGCGGTAATAGTTTGACCATTGTGAGCATATAAATAAGGCTTATTTCTTCTTGGTTCAGCTCAACAAATTGTTAATGACTTAGTTTTCATACATACATATCACATAAATTAACGATATTATAGTCGAAGGAGAGAAAAAAGTAATGTATGGTTGTCAACAAAATCTAATTAATCCTAGTAAGGAGTTAAAAGCCGTATTAGAGTTTATTTGTTCCGAATCTCATAAACTCACTAATTGTGGCATTTATTATGCTCGTCAACTTTATTTTCAAGCCAACAGAATTATTGGTAAGTTTGACTTGGAGAAAGAGTATAAAACCAACAAACATTATCGGCGTTGGTGAATGATTGTATGATTTTTAGTAGTCAGTAGTCAGTAGTCAGTAGTCAGTAGTCAGTAGTTAAAACAGCTTTTTTCCCTACTATTGGGACTTACACAAAATCAAGCCAGAAAATAAGC
>JBARXI010000254.1:0-30371 GCA_049647275.1 Microcoleaceae cyanobacterium | reverse complement strand
GAACAGGGAACAGTAAAGAAGAGAAAACAGCATTAAAGAGTAGCTTTCTACAAGAATTAATGGATACTCAAGACAGGATTTTTTGATTAGAAAAAACTCAATCTAGATTTACATCTCATTTGAAAATGCTATATCAGTTATCAGTTATCAGTTATCAGTTAGAAAAAATATTTGAGAAAAAAAATTATGGTTATTAACTTATATCATGTCCGGATAAGAGCGTGATGAAAAAACTTTCTCCTCTTCTTCCCTCTTTTCCCTTCTTTCTTCCAACTTCAACCCTTCTGACTTGGTGACTATTCTTCATTCTTATTTCTTCCTTCAACTTCAACCCTCCTGACTCCTGACTCCTCTGTCGTTATTTATAACTATTCAACCGGACATGATATTAATTAAATGCAACGCCTATTTTTTTATCTAGAGATTACAGAGATGAAGGAATTTAAAAAGATAATTTCCAAATTAATATCCGACCTCCTTCACCTCCGGTAACTAAAGTTTGACTATCAGAACTAAACCTCACTGGATTATAAGCACACAGACTATCTAATAATTTACCTGTATGTAAGTTCCAGAGTTTTACAGTGCCGTCTCGACTTCCACTGGCAAGAATTTGACCATCAGGGCTAATGGCAACAGATAATACTCCACGAGAATGACCTTTTAAAGTATTCAGCAGTTCACCTGTACAAACATTCCATAATTTTACTGTTGTGTCTGCACTACCACTAACTATAATTTGAGCATCTGGAGTAAAAGCTACTGAATAAACTTCCCCAGAATGACCTCTTAATGTTCTTAGACTTTCACAATTCCCTACCCGCCAAATTTTGATTAGACCATCACCACCACTACTGGCAAAAACTTGATTTTTAGCATAAATTTTGCCATTTATATTGATATTCTCACTATTGCTATAAGTAACACAAAAAACTTTGTCTAAATGTTCGTGAAGTCGATAAAGTAATTCCCCATTACGTTGATTCCACAGTTTAATTGTTTGGTCAGCACTCGCACTTGCTACAATATTACCATCTGGACTAATAGCAACTGAAAAAATACCACCAGCACGATGACTGTAGGGGGAGCCTGAATAGCTATAAAATCTGTCTGCTATGGTTTTTTTTGGGAGATTCCAAGCTAAAATTGTTCTGTCATCGCCACCACTGATAACCCTTCTACCGTCCCCACTAATGGCTATTCCATATATTTCGGCTGTGTGACCAAAAAATCTGTGTAATAGTTGTCCTGTTTTTAGGTTCCATAGTTTAATAGTTTTATCATCACTACCACTAATTAGAATATATCCTTCCGGACCTATTGCTAAGGCGTTTACCGGGGCAGTATGAGCTGTGATAATTTGTACAGTTTTCCAAATTTTAGATAGCTTAATATAGTTTCGGATTTTTGTTTGTACTGGGGAACGGTGGTATTTTATTTTGTCAAATTCTATGACATTATTGACTGGTTCTGAATAATTTTTAAGATAGTTATTTTTTACTTTTGCTTCGGATATTTGATGATGAGATACACTATGATTATTGCATATTTTTACTTGCCGATCTAACTGAGTTAATTCAGCTTGATTCTCTTGATTTTGTTGATTTTTCCATGCCTCTACTTCTCCTTGAACAATTACATCAATATGAGGAAAATTTTGGGGAGAGTTTGGGTGAAAATTTTGCGGTTTTAAACCAATCTTTTCTGATTGATAAATAATCTGATTGCTATGGGTTCTATTTGAGGGAGAAATCTCTAATATTTCTGTTAGTAATTCAGTGGCTGATTGAAATCTTTCTTTAACTAAATCTTTGACTAATTTATCTAATATTCTTTCTAGGTTATGACTAATACTTATACCTTTCTGCATGAGATGCGATCGCCAAAGTAATTCACCACTAAATGAGTCGAAAAGTTGGTTTGGTGCTACTTTAGTTAACAAGTGGATACAAGTCATACCTAAACTGTAAAGGTCGCTGGCAGGATATGCTTTGCCTCCGCGGATTTGTTCTATTGGTGCATATCCCACTGTGCCTGTTATAGTACCTGTTTGATCTGGGTACATATTGCTGTTTAGTTTAGCTACACCAAAATCTATTAAAACTAATTTACTCTTTTGTCTTTCTCTTCCTTCTGCTGATTTGTTGACTTTAACCCGTAATATATTTTCTGGTTTAATATCTCTATGAATTACTTCTTGTTGATGAACATATTGTAACAAGGGTAATAAATCTAATAATATTTCCCAGATTTTTTCTTCACTAAATTCTCCTTGCTGTTCTAATTCTTCCAGGAGATTTTCTCCAGGAATTAATTGTTCTACTAAGTAGAAATTTTCCTCTTGTTCAAAGTAGGCATATAGGGCAGGAATTTGGGGATGTTCTCCCAATTTCAACAGTTGCTCTGCCTCTCGTTTAAACATTTCGGTTGCTTTATGATTATCAATTAATGTTTGATTTTGTGGGAAAAATTGTTTAATAACGCAGGGAGTATTAAACCTGTCTAAATCTTCTGCTAATAAAATTCTACCAAAGTTGCCTTTACCAATAGGTTTAATCACTTGATAATGTCCTCGCAGTAGCAACTTTGAACCGCAAGATTGGCAAAATTCAATATCTTTGGGATTTTGAGGGTGTTGGCAATGTAAATTGAGGCAATAATTCATAGGAAAAAGTTAGTAATTTTAATACGTACGTCATAGGGATTAATACTGCCTCCTCCCCAGGCTAACTGTGTTCTCTTACAAATATGCTATTAAAATCTTAGCAGATCGGAAAACTGCTATAACCTTTATGATTTACTCTGAATATAGGAATTTTCAATAAATTACATAAAATCTTAATGATTATTACTGTGTTAAGTATTGACTGTAACAAAAGAAATATGATAAATAAAAACTTAATTCTTAAATGAGTTTTATAATGGAAAATACTGGTGGGCTTGATTTATTGATTGGTGGAATAGCGATCGCTATTCTAGTTGGTGGATTAATATTGTTGTTCAAAGGTATTTCATCAATGCCAAAATAAAAATAATAATTACTCTAGTTGGACTTATCCAGACGGTCGGCAAGGGTAATTAACTATTAAAGTTAAAGCGTAGAAAGTTGTTTTTTTTGTACAAAGGTGTTGTCATCTCAAACAGGTAACAGATTAATAGAATTAGGCAATGGATGAAAACGAGTTTCAAAGTAGTTCAAGTGACAACAATGCCGAGTTTGAGACGTAAAAATGATTTGCGCATAGTTGGGAGGGGAGACCGAATGAGAGGTAGTTTGCGATCGTAAACTACCCTCTGTATGAATTGAAAAAACGTTCACTTTAGAGTCGAAACAATATTAGAAAAAAGTTCACTATTATTCATTTTTATTAATTGCTAAATGACTACATATTGAATACTGTATTAATCTTTGATATCACTTTAATCCCTCTTCGATTAAAAAGTAAGTTATGATAATTGAACTTTATTAATTCTTCTCATTAATATATTGATTTACTGCCATTTATTTATATCTAATACTCAGATTGATTATGAGGGAAAATTACATAATTTTTCTACCATAATTTCAACTAAAGAAAACAAAAAAAAGACATACTTAACCATTTTAAGGTTAAAAATCTTTGTTTGTATGTCTTTTCTCCTACTTTCAGATTTAATCAGTAGAGGAAAATCAGCGGAAAGTTTTGATATTTGTACAATTTTATATATGGCTATTAAGTATAATAATATTTTTAATGTTTCGATTTGAGATGGATTCAATTTTTGCTAAATACGGTATAAATAAAAACTTAATATATTCATTTTGAGGTGTTGCTGATTTTAGGTATGAAACTCCTGATGGAGATAAATTAAGAGTCAGGAGTCAGGAAAAATCATAATCTAGTTCCCACCCAAGATTGCAGAAAAAAAACTCCTTTCTACCTCCTGTAATATCATACTGTCATTCAGCAACGCCCATTTTTATTGCTCTTATTTGTTTCATTTTATATTTTTTTATATCAGATATTTGAGTTTTTTAAAAGCCTTGTTTGGAGTGAATAATCAATTAATCATGGGGACACCCCCGATTCTCAATAAGGAAGTGCTTCTTACTTTACTTGAACTATTATTCTACCTAATCGCAAAAACCTTTCTTCTGTCTATTTTTCAGCTTGCTTATCGCCTTATGAGGCAGACTACTTATAGCGGTTTGTGAAAAGGTAGAGTTTTCATCCCCCGGTTAAAACACGGGGGCCTTCAACGTCGCTTTTCAGTAAAAACAAAATTATATTAACCAATTATTTTACTGACTGCTGTTGCTGTAGTAGATGTTAATGAAAACCGCTATAAGTGCCAATAATATTGGAACAGTTGTTAGATCAAATCCGTTTAATTAGATGAAAAAAAATGTCCGCTCTACCTAATTGCCAAATCTTTTTAATTCTCTTTCCTCCTGATTCCTGATTCCTAACTAACTATGCCGATGCTAGCGGATTTGATATTATCGTTTTTATCGATAATTGGAAACAAAACTCTAATATTGGTAAGAGAAATAACCAAAACTTTACTCAGATACCTAATTCAAATTGATTCAGCAAATAACATATAAATGTTTACCTATATTTACCTAACTTTCGGCCGAAAGTTAGGTAAACTGTTTCATTTTTCTACAGTTTTGTTCGCACGGTACTTGCTGAAATAAGTTTGTAAAACTTGTTTGGCAACCGGAGCAGCAGATACAGAACCATAACCGCCATTCTCAACAATTACAGCGACTGCAATTTTTGAATTATATGCTGGTCCAAAACCGACATACCAGGAATGAGACCTTTGTCCAATTACCTCTGATGTACCAGTTTTTCCTCCTGTGAGTGGAATAGTACCATCATTAAGAGATTGTGCAGTGCCATAATAAACTGCATCAATCATCCCTTCTCTAATTGTCTTAATATCTTCTGGTTTCAATCCAGTGGGAATAGGTTTCATTTTCTCAGTATTGGTATCATTCATAAACAAGTGAGGCTTAATCTGTTTACCTCCATTAGCGATCGCTGCTGCTGCTGCTGCCAACTCTAAAGGTGTTACCAATACCATTCCCTGACCAATAGCCATAGTAACTGTATCACCCAAATACCAAGCATCATTATATATTCTGCGTTTATCTTCTTCTGTAGGTATCAAACCATTATAACTTCCAGGTATTCCTAGTAGGTTTAAATTATTACCCCCCAAACCAAGACGAGCAGCCCACTTCGCAATTTCCTTTGCACCGATAGCCATACCCACTCGATAAAAGAAAGTATTGCTGCTATAAGCTAATGCACTTCTAAAACCAATAGCACCATAACCCCCACTATGTTCATTAAAGCTGATACCTCCGACATAGATAGAGTCAGAGGTGTAAACAATAGAATACGGAGAAAATTTCCCCGACCCCATAGCAGCAGCAGAGGTAACTATTTTAAACGTACTACCAGGGGGATAACCTTGGAGAGCCCGATTTAAGAATGATTGCTCTTGACCATGAGTGCTTTGCCACTCTTTTTCAGTCATAGGTTTTGCAAAGACATTGGGGTTAAATCTGGGATAACTTGCCATAGCTAAGACTTCCCCCGTATTCACATCTAGAGCCGCTACTGCTCCCCGTCGAAAACCCAAAGCTTGTTCTGCTGTTCTCTGAAGGTCTAGATCCAGGCTTAACTTAACTGTTTTTCCTCCTTGGGGAATAATTTCTCCGAGATTACCTATTTCTCGATTCTCGGCATTGACTTCTATGAGTCGCTTACCCCATTTTCCGGCTAATCTGTCGTTAGCACTTGCTTCAATACCAAGCCTGCCAACCATCATTCTCATTTCATATTCAGGATTGGCTTTTAGTTCCTCTAATGTAACTTCACCAAGGTATCCAATTACGTGGGAGGCTAATTGTCCATGAGGATAATAACGAGTTGATTCGGATCTGACTTCTACTCCGGGAAATTCTGCTGCACGCTCTTGCAAGGTAACAAAAATATCGCGGCTGACATGGTAGCTAATTTTGACGTTTCTTTCTGCTGATTTGACGGCTGCTTCTAATTTTTGCAGAATTTTTTCTGCTGGTATATTTAGTATAGGACTCAGTTTAGCTGCAGTAATTTTCCATTGCTCTTGAGGTTGTTCTTTTGGCCATAAATAGATGGAACGGGCCAGACGATTGGTCGCCAAGGCTCTACCGTGACGGTCGATAATTAGCCCCCGATTCGAGGGAACTGGAATTGGACGAATTCTGTTGTTTTCTGCTCGCTGGCGATTTTTTGTACCTTCAACTAATTGTAATTGAGCTAAACGACTCACCTGTAAACCAATTATGCCAGTGGTCAATAACATAATCAGAATTGCTCGGTAGATTGAGCGAGACTGATGTTCCTCAGATGAAAGATTGTTATCTTCAATTTTCCGGAATCCAAAACCAAACGAAAATTCGCGCACCATGATTTATTAAGAATATTTGTCAGAATATTTTAGATTTTAGAGATTATCTTTTTTAGGTGGGGTAGTTATTATAGTCATTTCAAATAAGAATGAAACACTTTCAAGGCAAGAAATACTCATCTGGGTCTAAACTGAAACGACTATAATTTTAGAGCACGTTATAGATTTTTGATGATTAATTTGCTTCGCGACTGCAGTCTATTGAGATGCTGTATTCTGGGCAATCATAAGTTTGTAATTAGGAAAAGCAGATCCTGAATATGACTGCTAGGGTTGCCGTCGGATTGGCGAGGCATAGAACAAATTTTTGATGAAGGACGAAACCTGCTGACGACAATAATTTTAGAGTCATACCATTGAGTTTTATACTCTAGCTGTCGTCCAAACTCATAAAAGCCCTGGTATGTTATTGATTTAGCTATATAAGCTATTACAGCGTTTTTTGTTTTCTATCTTGACTAGGTAATTAATTTTGGATAACTAGTTACCATAACTAAGTGTAAGTGTGGCCAATGTCTTGATACCTAAATAGACTTCTACAACTTCAGTATTTTTTACTCTTGGTTATGGAGTAATTAAGTCAATCTCCTAAACACCAAGAAATAACTAGTAAAACTATTGACAAGCATAACCACCGAGGAATATGCAGCCATTGTATTAAGTCCATTGGCTCTAAAACAAAAATTTTAGTCAATAGCCAACTGAATACTAATAGCATAGTAATGATTGAGAAAGACATAGTATTTGTCACCAAAGATAGACAACAAATTATAGCCACATTTCAGTATAATATTAAACGACCTACTGAATCCAAAAATGGTAAATTCTTGTGCTTAAGACCCTTTTAGCTGACTTCTGGATTATCTTTGAGCGAGACCCTGCTGCTCGCAACTGGTTGGAAGTTCTCATTTGCTACCCTGGTCTTCAGGCTTTAATGTTTCACCGCCTTGCCCATGGTTTGTATTGTTTGGGAGTTCCTTTCCTGCCTCGCTTAATTTCCCATATCGGCCGTTTCTTGACTGGCATTGAAATTCACCCAGGAGCTGTTATTGGTCAAGGTGTGTTTATTGACCACGGTATGGGTGTTGTGATTGGAGAAACTGCTATTGTTGGTAACTATTGCTTGATTTACCAAGGGGTAACTCTTGGTGGTACTGGTAAAGAAACTGGCAAGCGTCATCCTACTTTGGGTGAAAATGTGGTTATTGGTGGGGGTGCAAAAGTTCTCGGTAATCTGAATATTGGCGATAATGTTCGTATTGGTGCCGGGTCTGTGGTGCTAAGGGATGTTCCTTCTGATTGTACGGTGGTGGGAGTGCCGGGAAGAGTTGTATATCGTTCTGGAGTTAGGGTTAATCCTCTAGAACATGGTAGTCTACCTGATTCTGAGGCTGAGGTGATTCGTGCTTTGGTTGATCGAATAGATTCTCTTGAACAACAGGTGGAAAATTTACAAAAAAACGTGCAGTTGAAAGCCAAAGCCTAAAGCCGTTGGATGAAAACAAGTTGTGGGAATTTATTCCCAAGTATCCCAAAACGTGGTATAATTCCCGTGAATTCGAGTAGGAACTAAGGTTTGTCCCACAGACTCAATGCTTGTAGGGGTGAAACTCCTGTCGGGAAGAAACTAGTAGCATCGTTCTACCAAGACACTCGGCACAGACAAACAGGCAGCAAGGATAGGGATTTATAGCTCGCTCCTTGAGTAAAACCACTCTGAAAGTGAAACAAAAGTAAGGGCGATGTATGTGACATTTTTGTCAGCATATTTGAGTCTGTAGGTGGTTTTTGACTGCCACCACTGGAAAGATTAATTAAGTCCAGTGACAGCTAGTAGCCATGAAAAATCGTGTTTTTCAACCGATTCGGAACAACTGCTTAGAATCACCCGTACTTTAGTCGGGTGAGAAGTCAAAAGGTCAATTATCACCTTTGAAAAACCTAGCCAATCCTAGACATTTCTAAGATTGTCTCTCAAAGGTTATTGAATAACTTGTTGATGGCTCTGGAATTTAAGACCTAACTGGGAAATTTAATTCAATTTTTGAGTAGAATAATCGCGTTTTTTTGCCGATAATGGTTTTCAATTAACCACACACTCACGCGCCAAAATCGGAGTAGAGGCAATTTCAGTCCTAATGCTGCACAAATATCGAAAGCGAAGCATGACCTATGAAAGGAAATTTCCCAAAGTACGAATCTATTCAATTCAAAAGCGCTTTAATCACAACGCCGCTCGAATTTCAAGGATTGATGGCTTGAATAGACCAATTTTGTTGATTATTACGTTGATAAAGCCAGCGATTTTGTGGCTCCCCTCGCAGTTCTAAATGCTCGACTGTTGTCGGGTCTAGCAATAATAAGCAAAAGTTTGATGGGGGAAAGACTGAATTTGGTGGGGGCAACTTAAAAGCATCGGCTTCTACTCTGCTTTCTCCTGGATTAGGCCAAGTAAATTGTTGTCTGGCGTTGTCTGATATTTCTTGCCATGTCGTTTGCCTGGCTTTGGCAAGTTTGGGGTGGGGATGCTGGGCTTTGACTAGGGTAAGTTTCCCTGTCAGGCGAAATTGTTCTCTGGTTTTGGGAAAGTACCAACAGGCTTCGCCCCAAGGATTTTTTTCTATTTCTTCTACTTTTTGGCTGCGACTGTCGGTGATAAATTTGAGCTGGTTGGTGTTTTCTAAAAAATTACGAAAGACTATAGTACGATTGGCTGGATGGCCATCCCTGGTTACTGTTGCTAATTGGAGATAACGAGCATATACTAGGCTGCGATTTCGATTTATGGCCTTGGCTAGGAGCGACCGCCAAGGAGCTAGTTCTTTTTCTTCTGCTGGGTTGGATGGCATTATGCTTTGGGATTTTTGCAGTTACTTTTTTTTTCGTGGGTATTTTTTGATGCTATTAATTACAGCAGTTTTCTAAGTTATGAAATACATATATTGACGATTTTAGGGTAATGGGGTGATGGGATGATGGGGTGATCGGGTGATGGGGGGTGATCGGGTGATGGGAAACAAGTAAAAAATATTTACCCTGTTAAAATTCCGGTTATTATACCTCACGGGCAACGGAAAGCGCTGTAATAGCTAGTTGTTGCTTCTCAATTTTCTGATGGTGAAAAATTTGTACGGCAAGTCAGATTTTGAGCAACTTTTTGGCAGTTTTTCTCTGGCGAGATAAAAATTAATTATACTTAAATTATCATTTTCAAGTTAGTGTATTTATTGATGAGTCAAATATCTAAAAGCATTACTAATAATCCTTTATAGTTGATTGAGTATTAATTTATTTTTTATAGGGTTGTTTTATTTTATACATTAATGCCAATAAAGCAGTAGCAGCCTTATACTTAGTTTTCTACTATAGCATAGAATTATCAAGATTTTGATGAGTAGTGGGACTTAGAGAAAACAGAGTTATAAAATAGACTCAAATATTTACAGGTAAAAGGTTTCACGTTAAAAAGATATAAACTCTTAAATACCAAAGGTTTTTCTGCCGAATGCGGAGATAACAGACATTTTTTCTCCCACAAAATGTCTAAGTACCAATAAGAAACCAATTATTAAATAAATAAACTTTGTTTTGCAATTACCCCATTTTACTACACGGCGATCGCTAGTTTGTACCAAGGGATTTACTCAATAAATTTGTCTATATTGTACTAACTTTAGACATAAATCAGCATCTTCTATAATG
The DNA here is from genome assembly GCA_049647275.1 of Microcoleaceae cyanobacterium. Classification (GTDB taxonomy): domain Bacteria; phylum Cyanobacteriota; class Cyanobacteriia; order Cyanobacteriales; family Microcoleaceae; genus JASJEE01. The sequence continues at coordinate 20,219 of JBARXI010000254.1, read as the reverse complement.
GGTAAATGAACATCGAAACCTTTAACTTTTCAGGAGTCAGTACGACAACATAAAATTACTTGGTCTCCAAACAAAATTTGTAAACCTTTTAAGAATAAGTGAGGGTGAAGAATGAGAAGATCATAAAATGTTTTGAGGTAATTATGTAAAGAGATAATCCAGCGAGTAGTTTGCGAACTAGCCATAATCGAAATAAATCCACCAAAGACAATATTTGGATTTACCAAAGTTTGGGAAATAACAGTGATTAAGTCATCTTGTACTATAGTATCAGCGTGGATAAAACAAATAATTTTTCCTGTTGCTACTTTAGCGCCAATATTAAGAGGTCATTTCAATTATCAGTTATCAGGTAAAGATTCAGGTATCTAAAAACTAGTTATAGAGAGAGTTATGAAAACTGTTAACTCAGCGAGTTAACAGTTTCATTCTTAATAATGACGAAAATAAAGACTTGTGGCAATTTATCTTGAGAATATCATTTGGGAGGCAATTCCTGGAAATATTTATCCATTAACATTTTTAGGGTTTTATATCTGACCTGAATCCTTAGGTTATCAGTTATCAGTACCTCCTGAAATAGGGAGGCTTGAGACCTTATTTTTTTGGTCAATCGGTCAAAATTCAGAAGGAATTTAAGTAGATATAATCATTCTATTTAAGTTGTGATTTTTTGATGTAGGTAGCTAGTAGGTAATTAGGTGATAAGTAGTAGGTATAGCAATCCTATTTCAGTTATAAATTTTTGGTGGTGGTAGGTGGTAGGTGGTAGGTATTAGGTGGTAGGTAGAAGACAAAATAAATACATCTAAATTTTTCACAAATCATTTAGGATTGCTATAGTAGGCGATCAATAGAATTCGCAAACAAATACACCGAAATTTATCACCACTGATTTAGGGATTGTATATAAATCTATAGGTTTGAGATAGGAGGCTTTATTTCTGGTACTTTTTGCAAATAATTATTCTGATGCTGTCTATCAATCAAGTAATTCTAATCAACTTTTGTAAGAGTAATATCATGTGCCCCCTCCGGGGGAGCTGCGCTAACGGTTGAATAGTTATAAATAACGAGGGAGGAGTCTGTCGGGGTAATTCATGTTTGCTCAGCATTCGGTCCGAAATTACCCGTACAGTAGGGGGAATTCACAGAAAGCAGAGCATTCGGTCCGAAATTACCCGTACAGGAGGGAAGAAAAAGGAAGAAAAAAGAAGAAGAAGAGGAGAAAGTTTTTTGTTTGCTGGCACAAAACTGCGTTAACGTCTAAGCGGAACGGAGTTCTATCACGCTATTATCCGGACATGATATAAATCAACAGTAAAATTTACAATTTACTTGAACCCGGTGTAAAGACTATATTAATATAGTTAGAGTGTTTTATAGATAGAATATTTAATAGCCATAATTTGTACAATCTTACTATTGCCACTGAGATTATGGATAAGTCATCAATTAGAGCATTACTGGAAGACTTGAAAAATTCAGATGAATTGATTAGGAATAAAGCCACAGGTGAACTATGGAGGATTTGGTTTGAGCAAAAAGGCGTTGCTGGTTTAGAAGCAATTAGACGTTCAGAAAATTGGCTACAAGTTGGGGAAGTTGTGAAGGCGGAGGCAGTGTTAAATAAATTAATTGAGGATTTACCGGATTTTGCAGAGGCTTGGAATCGAAGAGCAGTTCTTTATTACAGTCTAGGACAGTACAAAAAGGCAGTAAAAGATTGTGAGATGGTTGTTGAAATTAATCCTTTTCATTTTGGTGCTTGCCATGGTTTGGGATTATCTTATGCAGCATTGGGAGAATATCGAAAAGCTATTTTAGCATTTCAAAATGCTTTAAAAATTCAGCCTTATGCGATTGAAAATCAAAGGTTAATTTTGGAATGTACGGCAAGGTTGAGCTAGATGTAGTCGTTTTTGAAAAGTAGTAATTTTTGCTTTAATTGTATCTCTTAGGCAATAAACAAGATGTTGTAATTTTAAATTACTAATGATTGATTTCTACCATTTATGATATTCATACTGAGAAAAATAGCTTTCTGCATAACTTTCTGATTTTCTGCTTGTAGTGACTTTTTTTGTGAATAGTATTAGTGAAATATATTTATGATTTTTTATTTTGTTTGAGAAACTGGTAGAACTTGTATTTCTCGTAAATTAATTTTAGAAGCTGATTTAAAGAATTTTAAATGATCAAAAAAAATAGATGTTTAAGAAAAAATACAAAAATTCAGATATTGAGGAATAAATAATCTGACTAAATTTGAGAAAAAATTCCCTAAAAATAATAAAAATATCGTCAATGTGTTAAATTTACCATTACAAAAAGGACTGAATCTTTCACTAGTTCTTTTCAATAGTTTAAGAGGGATATTTAGGGCAATAAAACTTCAGCTTGAATTGGGAATGGCTTGAATTTTAGAGTTAGCCATACCTAAAATATCTTCATTGGTACAAGAACTAGCTATTGCTATTAAAATTATTCTGACACTGATTGTGATTTTGTAATTCTGGCTCCTAATTTCGGGAAATTCAGCCGAATTATTCCTACGGTAGCCTTAGAAAAAGAAGTTTGAGTTAAATAATTTTGTCAAAAAGCTTGCATTAAAACATAAGCCATAAAAGAAAGCCAAAATCTTAATTGATTACTCGGAAATGTCTGTGCTGAACTTTGATCGGCAAACAGATCTAATTGTTGTTCTTTAATTCGATTTTCCATCTAGCCTTTCGGACGATATTTGTCTGTATAAAGTAACCGCTAAAACCTATATAGGAAAATAATTTCTAGCTTTTTTACCAGTATCTACAAGCTTGATACAGCAAGGGATGTCGCAATTTTTTACCTAACAAAGTGACAAGTCTAATAAAGTCGGAGTTGCTGAAAGTTTGCTTGATCCAAATAATATTTTTGATGTTGTGATTTGTCTGGATGTTTTGGAAGGCATTTATTTCTGATTATCGTTAAGTCGTCTCAAAAATATATAGATTCTTGAAACCTGGTAGTGTTTTTTTATATGACACGATTTATGATAATTTGGTTGATGGAAAATTTATGATGATTAATTCCCCTAAGACCTCACGATTGGGATAAACTTATTCAGCCATAAGAGTTGAAAGAGTTGATGTTGTCGTTGTTTTTTTTAGAGATAGAGATGAAAGCTTTTGATGTATTTTGAGAAATAGGTTTTGTCTTGAAAGGGTTGAATACTTTGAGAACAAAACGGCAGTTTGATAAATCATTAGGACTATTTATTCGCAAATTTATTCAAGCCTGGGAAGCAAACATTCTTGACTATCAGCTATATCTAAAAACTGGGTATTTTCGAGTTATTATTAATGGCAATATGTCAATCATGTATCTTGGGAAATTAAGAAAAATAGAGTAAGTAGCTGGGCATAATTAAAGGTCAAATAGTTGTAGGGTGGGCAATGCCTATAAGTGTCTTTGTATAAAAGTTTTAGCTGACTGCGCGCATTGCCCACATTATGCGTTTATTTATGCCGACCTACTTAATTATAAATATTATGTGGATGGTTTTCCACTACTCAATGTTTGTGTTTTTGGCGGTGAGAGATTTAGAGTGAGACTCTTAATTTGTTGGCTCAAGTTAACTGGAGAGATTGGATTAAGTCTACATCTATAAAATATACTTCTTTTGCTCAAATCAAAGCAGAAAGAAAGTCGATGAATAATTAGCTCTCCATAGGAATATTTTTTCTGCTCCGACCCTGATTTGTCTGAATATTCTCTCGGAGATTTTGCCTATGGTAGATTTTGGGTTAAACTCTAACTCAGAATTAATTAAAATCTTAATCAATGCCAATGTTTCCTAATTTTTTGCCAAAGTTAACTGAAGGTCTCACCGAATCTACATCTATTTCTTTTGCTAAAAATATTCAGTATCAGTCAATTTCTACTCCTCTGATTTCTCAGACAATTAATACAACCTTTGTATCTCAAGGTGAAGGTAATACCCCTATTTTATTACTACATGGTTTTGATAGTTCGATTTTTGAATTTCGTCGGCTTTTGCCATTACTTGCTGCGGGGAATCAAACTTTTGCCGTTGATTTATTGGGGTTTGGATTTACAGATAGATTGCCAAATTTAAAAATTAATCCTAGAGCGATTGCTATTCATCTTTATTACTTCTGGAAAGCTCTGATTAATCAACCTGTTATTTTGGTAGGTGCTTCTATGGGAGGTGCTGCTGCTATTGATTTTACTCTTACTTACCCGGAAGTTGTGAAAAAGTTGGTACTACTCGATAGTGCTGGTATTCAAAAAGGTCCAATTATTGCTAAGTTTATATTTCCTCCACTCGACTACTTTGCCACAGAATTTTTGCGTCGCCCCAAGGTACGAGAAAACATTAGTCGTTCTGCTTATTTTGATCAAAGTTTTGCCAGTTTAGACGCTAATATTTGTGCCGCATTACATCTGGAAATGCCTCTTTGGAATAAAGCCTTAATTTCTTTTACTAAAAGTGGTGGGTATGGTAATTTCAAACAAAAATTGCCATTAATTCAGCAGGAAACATTGATTTTATGGGGAGAGAATGATAGGATTTTGGGCACTGCTGATGCAGGTAAGTTTGAGAAGGCGATCGCTAATTCTCGACTAATTTGGATTCCTAACTGTGGTCATGTGCCTCACTTGGAAAAATCACAAGTTACTGCCAGTCATATTCTTGATTTTATTAGAGAAAGTTAATCATAGATTTATTAAATAATCATTTTACGATAAGATGCTATACTTAAGTATTTAGGAAATTTAAGAAATTTCAAAAAACTTTAGTCTGGATACGGAAGACTTTTTCAAGGAATCTAAAAATCAAAATAATCTTCAAGATGCTTTCACAAACTCGAAAGAAAACCAAGATTGAAATTTTGGAACAATTGAAGTGGATTGTTCAGTAAAATCAAGCATTTCAGTCAACTAAATAATAGAATAGTCGTTGACTGAAATTAATTTTTTAGTAGCAAATAATCAAACATTACTTAATGTTCTAAGATGAAAAATAACTCTAATTTTACTAAACCCGTTAAAGCAACTATTTATTTAGGGAAAATACCTCTAGATGTTTATCAAACAGATGATAAAAATTACCTTTTACATATAGAATCAGTAACAGGTGCTATAGATGAAGAAACCAGAGATATAGAAAGTTTTATTAAAGGAAAATCTGAACTTGCCTTACCTTTTAAGGGATGTAACTTGAACCGTTTCGAGATGTTTTGGGTTGAAGATGAACAAGTAATTATTAGATCGATTCCAGTCCGTCTTGCCACTTCATACTGGCACTACCGAAGTAAAAACGGAAATAAGAAAGCTGATGCAATTGTTCAGGCTTGCATTATTGAATCTGTCAAACGTCGTGCAGATTCAGCATTTAAAGTTAAACGAACAGAATTTGACTACAATAAAATTTTTGCTGGAAACTATGAAGAAGTTTTAGCAGAAGATAGAGAAGAGATTAAAAATAGAAGGTACCTGGTGATGACTTATATTTACCAGTAGAAATAAATTGATATTTCTTCTACAAAACTAATAATATATGCCAGATCAATCTTTTACTATTCTATGTGAATAACAAGTGTTTTTTGAAACATTTGTCGCAGCAGGTATTTTAGTACAGGTAAATTACAGTTCATACAGTAAAGTATTTCTTGCACCAGAAGTCTTAAAAATTATCAGTAAATAGGCCAATTATACTTTTAGAGCTAAAAGTATAATTGACCCAAAATCAATTATACTTAAAGTATCATTTTAGTAAAAGTCTATAAATATAAAATCAATTTTTGATTAGATTTTTCTACCTATAACATTAACCTAATAAGGCTGATTTGTTTTAGTCAATTGCTTGGTTTTACGAGAGAAAATTAATGATAGATTTCTTGGATTTAGATTTTTCAGAAAATCAATTCTTAGATTTACCTTTAACTAATCTGCCTGAAGGTAATAAAATTAATAATGTAAATATTGCTTCTAGTTCAGAAATATTACTTCCTGAATTAGAAGTGCAAGAGTTTGACGTACTTTCGGCAGATTTTCCCACAACTAATGATCCCCTGACTGGTCTTAGTTTTGTCGAAAATGTAGGGCAGATTAACAATGCTGAGGTGAAGTATTTAGCCAAAGGAAATGATTATGATTTACTATTTGCCCAGGATGAAATTATTTTTGGTGCTGCGGTAGAAATAGAAGGTGAAACTACCTCAGATGTGGTGAAATTAAATTTCCCAAATGCTAATCCTAAACCTATCATTAAACCTTTAAATCAACTGCCAGGAGTTGCCAACTTTTTTCAAGGCAATAACTCAAATAATTGGCATACAAATATTTCTACTTATGGAGCTATCGAATATGAAAATTTATATCCAGGCATTGACCTAATATATAGTAGTCTCGAAGGCAAACTCAAAAGAGATTTTATTGTTTCTCCAGAAACCGATACTTCTCAAATTATTCTTAACTATAGTGGGGTAGAAAATATTAGTATTCTTGCTGACGGTACTTTATCTATAGATACTGAATTTGGCGAATTAGCTGAAGCACCCCCAATAGCTTATCAAGAAATAAACGGTCAGCAAATAGAAGTCGAAGTCGCCTATCAAATAGTCGGAAATAATCAAGTAGGATTCGACATTGGAAAATATAACCAAAACCATGAATTAATTATCGACCCCACCATAGAATATTCGACATTAATCGGCGGAAACAATTCTGACCGTGGCAATGGCATCGCCGTAGATATTGCCGGAAATACTTATATAACCGGAGACACTACTTCTGTTGACTTTCCCACATTAAACGCTATTCAACCAGACTTTAATGGTGGAGGCGTAGTATTTAATAATGATGCCTTTGTCACAAAACTCGACCAAAATGGAACTATTCTTTGGTCTACTTATTTTGGGGGAAGTAATGATGAATTTGGCACAGATATTGCCGTAGATGTCGCTGGCGGAATTTACATTACAGGTAACACTAATTCCCTAGACTTCCTAACAGTTAATGCCTTCCAAACTACCTATGGTGGAGGAAGTTTTAACGGCGATGCTTTTGTGACAAAACTTTCTAGTTTAGGTAATAGCGTGCAATATTCTACTTACCTTGGTGGTCGAGATGAAGATATTAGTAGAGGTATTGCCGTAGACAACAATGGTAATGCTTATGTAACCGGAAGTACAGGTGGCTTTTCGCCATTTCCTGCATCTCCAATTCCTGGTTTTGCTGATTTTCCAACAACAGAAGATGCTTTTCAAACCACTACTATTAATAATTTAAATCGAGATGCTTTTGTAACTAAAATATCTGGAAATGGTAAAACCTTGGCATATTCGACTTTACTAAGTGGGGGTGATTTTGATGCAGCTACGGATATTGATGTAGATAATCAAGGGAATGCTTATATTACAGGTTCAACTAGGTCTTTTAATTTCCCCATTCGCAATGCTATTCAAACTATTTCTGGTGGAGATAGCGATATTTTTATTACTAAATTAAATAGTGAAGGTAGCGACCTACTTTTCTCAACTTTTTATGGTAGGGGTGATGGTGATTCTGGTAGTGCTATTACGGTAGATTTAGCTGAGAATATTTATGTTTCTGGTACAACAGGTACTCGCATTTTTGAGGGCGATATTGCTATTCTTCCCCTAGGAGACTTTCCCGCTTTTAGTGGATTTCAAAATTTATTTGGAGGCGGTAGTAGTGATGCTATTGTGATGAAATTAAACCGAAATGGTAGTTTGGGATATGCGAGTTTTTTAGGTGGAAATAGTAGTGAGTTTGCCAATGATATTGCTGTGGATAATTTGGGTAATGCTTATGTGACTGGTAGTAGTGCTTCTGTGAATTTTCCGATTATTAATGGATTTGAAGAAGGGATTGGTTTAGGATTACCCGATGATGCTTTTATTAGTAAGGTTTCTAGTAGTGGATTGTTTTTGGATTATTCTGCAACTATTGGTGGTGTGGGAAATGAATCTGGAAATGGTATTGCTGTAGACCAGGCTCGGAATACTTATGTAGTTGGTTTTTCTGATTCTGTAGATTTTCCGATTATTAATTCTTTGAATAATTTTGGTTTAGAATCTAATGCTTTTGTCGCCAAGATTAGCTCAGATATTATGCCGCCTGAAACTTTTCAAAATTTTATTCAGTATGTGAGCGAACAAAGAATTAATCCGATAGAAATATATTTCGATGAGGAGTTTTATTTAGATAATAATCCTGATGTTGTGCGACAGGTACAAAATGGTTTATTTATAAATGGTTTAGAGCATTTTATTAATAGAGGTCAATTTCAAGGGCGAAATCCTAGTCTTTTGTTTGATGAAACTACTTATTTAATTGAAAATCCAGGGGTGAGAGAAGCAGTGGCTAATAATGTATTTAATAGTGGGTTTGAACATTTGATAAATGTTGGTTTTTTTGAAGGTCGTGATGAACGTACTACTGAATTTGATGAAAGATTTTATCTGGCTTCTAACCCTCTTGTTGCTTTGGCAGTAGAAAATGGTGTTTTTAATAGTGGATTTGAACATTTTATTTTATTTGGTGAAGTAGAAGGTCGCTCAGTAAACAGGGAATAATATTATTGATGGTTAATATTTATTATTGAAGATTTAGAGAGAATTTTTAAGTTGAATAAGTGGCATAAATTTGTGGATTTCATATTAAAAATTCTTGCTTATACTAATTCAATACAATAATGTTACAAATATATAGTATAGTAGGGAAAATTTCCTTTCGGTGCGGAATGCGGAGCAAACATGAATTGCCTCTACTCCTATCAAATTATCGCAAACTTTTTTCCAATTGATATTAAGAGGCTGTTTATTAAAGAAAGGTTCAATCCCGATTTAGGTTGGGTTAGGCAGGCAAATCTCCTCTGGCTGACCAAAAAAAATAAGGTCTCAAGCCTGCCGTTTTAAGGGGATAAAAAGCGGTCGTTTGCGAAGCATTCCGTAGGATGGGATGGCGAGATTTCCTCGCCATATCCAATCGACCAAGAGAAAAGAAAATTCTGCATCTTCTCGCCTCCCTATTGCAGGAGGTACTGATAACTGAAGGGCGCAGTTCCTCTGCAAGAGGCTAACTGTTAGCGTAGCTCCTCCGCAGGAGGCTAACTGACAACTGAAATGACCGTTCTGAAAGCTGTCCGCCGTAACCCACCGAACACACCGAATATGAAGACAGCAAGCCGTGCTTAATATAGCAATCTTATCTGAATGGTGAGATATTGTAGCCTTTTAGGCAACAGCTCCGTCAGGCAACAGCGGTGCGACCCCGCTTGGCGCGACAGACGCAAGCGGGTTAGCGTTTGCGGCTATCGCCGACATGTAAAGCGGAGCGGCTCTGCATTCTTGCGATCGCTAATTAGATACTGAATTATCGTCAAAACTATACTACAAATCCCCAAAAGAATATTTACCAGAACAATTATTGATAGTTATTTATACTTTAATCTAGCTACGCTAAAGTACAAATATGCCGAATTATATTTTGGATTTGTTCAGGTGTCTGAAGTTGATTAAATTGGAAAAGTTTTTCTAATTTATCTTGAACTTGTTGAATATTTACATCCAAGGGAAGGTGATGCAACAGTTTAAGTCTTCAAAGATGAATAATATATTCAACTTTCTGCTCTATATTTAATCTTGATGATACTTGGTGAGTGATTAGTTCTACTAAATTATTTAATCCTCCTTCTAAAAATTTCTCTATCTAAGTAGATCAAGTTTTATAATGACAATCTAATAAATCTGATACTTCTGTTCTAGTTTTTCCTTCATACAAGTATTTAATTGCCAATAATCTTTTCCTTAAATATTCTTATTGACACTTGTTGTACAATTTTTGCCACAATTCTAAATCTAATTGGCGAGCGCCCAACCTAAAAGTTCTATTTCGTAAAGGTTTAATCATGATGCATCCCTAATTACCTATTATGTAATAATATATATTACATAATAGGTAATTTTCTAGCGGGAAGGGAGTATCTTTTGATTTCTCAGATTTGACTTAATTTTTTTTTATTTTACTAGCAATTAAAGCAATTAAGACTTCAATATAACGTTTAGCTTCCATAGGCATTACTTCGACGCCATGCAACACTTTTTGATTGAGAATAAAATACACTAAAGAACCCACAAAAATTATCGCTGTTGCTTCCGGGTCTTCTAATTTTAATTCTTGATGTTCTTGCAGATATTTTGTCAGAGTTTCTACTGCTGGTTTAGATATTTTAGTTAAAAATAATTTGGATAAGTCTGGGTGATTTCCTGACTCGGCAATAATTAATTTAACAAATTCTAAATATTCTGAGTCGTTGATATTTTCAGTTAATAATCTATCAGCTAAATTCCCTAATACTTGTTCTGGCTCTCCCTCTAGTGGTTGTGACCACACAAAGTTAAATTTCTTGGTAGCCATTTGCTTAACTAAAGCTCGAAATAGTCCTTCTTTATCTGTGAAATGACTGTATAGTGTCTGTTTGGAGACCCCAGCAGCTTTGGCTACTTTATCCATACTGGTACAAGTATAACCATTCTTGAGAAATTCCGGAATTGCACCTCTTAGTATTTGTTCTGCTTTTTCTACTGGGTCGCGACCATATTTTTTCTGTCTTTTGATTCTGACCATAAGTTTTTTCCTAGATATTTTTTCCGTTTATGCCTTGACATTATGCAATTTTCAGCTAATATCATATAATCAAACTGTACAGTCTAGTTTAAAAAATAAATCCTATACCATGAACATAGTTTGCATATCTATCTTAGGGGCAATAATTATCTTATCTGACGAAATTCTCAATGGCAAACTACAAGTCTCAAGGCGGTTGTTTACGTGGGTAGAAAAAATTGGCGATCGCTCAGAAAATAACAACGATACTACTGCCAAGTCAGAATAATGTTATTACTGAGATTCGACTCTGAATATTATTCACTGCTAATGGCTAATTTTAGTAAAGCAAGATTAATTAGTCATTAGCATTTTTGTTGTACAGATTTTCAAAGAAGTCAAATTGTAGATATATACTCTCAAGATGGGAAACCTATCCTGATAGCAGTACGTTTTTTAGTTAGGAAAATAAGTCTAAGTTCAAAGGCAACAGCTCATCTGCTCCGGAAGGCAACAGCGGTGCGACCCCGCGTCGGTAGCAGACGCAAGCGGTCGCGCTAGCTACGCAACATACATGTAAAGCGTTTGCGATAGCATTCTGTAAAGACCGCGCGAACCGTAGGGTGGGATGGCGCGCTAGCTACGCAACATACATGTAAAGCGGAGCAACTGGTACATTCTTCGGGTCTCCTGTCCCTCCGGTCCCGGAACGGGAACGATGGATGTCCAATCGACTCCTTTTCGGCAACAGAGGAATGTCCGCGCCCTTAATGCCTAGTGCTCACGGGGTGATAGGCATCTCAAAACCATTGTGGGATAAGGGTTGAAGCTATTTAATGTATGTTGAAAATCAAAGTTTTTTTGATAAGAATAATCATTCTTAATGGTGTGTAGGTGAGCGATAAAACTCCGTTCCGCTGTCGCATAGCTCCGCTAAACGCTACGCGATCGCTCACCTACTCCTACAAGCAGGTAATGGCTGATTCTGTTGTGGGAAAAATCAGTTTTCATGGAGACATCTTCATTGTGTTAAGCTCTAAATATATAGGGTTTGCTGAAAAAGTTTTTTGTGGGGGTAGGAGTAATTTATGGAAAGCTTCCAGATTCAGCAGAAAATTATCCGTACAGTCATCAGGTAGGGGAGCCGTCGGTAGGGCGACCTTGAGGAGTCACGGTAGTGCTTCAGATAATGAAAAACAGATAATGGCTGATTCTGCTCTAGGAAAAATCTTTTTTTAATGGAGCTTTGAGTGGAAGTAGTTTCATTAGCTGAAGCGACAAAAGAATTAGATAAAGAGGATTCAACAAAACATAACGCTGCCAAAGACGGGTAGGCTCTTGCAGCAAACGAAAAAACCACTCCAAGCCAAACCTTTGCATCCAAGCTGGAGCCTGAGAAATATTACCCGCATGAAAATCAAAAGCCGCACCCACACAAACCAAAGCACAATCCAACCGCTGACCATATTCAAAAGCCCAAGCCTCTTGCCGAGGGCAACCCAAACCAATAAACACAATACCAGCCCCAGACTCTTTAATTTGTTGAATATACTCAGCATCTTCCTGTGGAGTTAGTAGGCGAAACGGCGGGGAAATAGTTCCGGCAATAGTCAGATTAGGAAATTTTGCTTGGAGATTTTGCTGCAAACTTGTCAAAACTTCGGGAGTCGAACCATAGAGAAAAATACCAATATTTTCATCTGCAGCTGAGGAACAAAGATGCAACATTAAGGTCGGGCCATAGACACGCTCGCTCAGACGAGGCCGATCGGGTTTGCGTAATAAATTCATCGCCCAACGCACAGGTTGACCGTCAGGAACAACCAAAGTAAATTGATTGAGGCGATCGCCATGACCCTTTGGATCGAGATAACCAGTCATAATTCCATGTACTGGTGTTGGGGCAACAGTGCAAGATTTTCGGAGTTTGGCACTGTTAATAATAAATTTTGTACAGTCGTAGTAGTTAGTATGACTAACTCCAATTCCTAAGACACTGGTTTTGCTTGGGGGAGTTAAAGAGGGTAAATAAGTAGTCATTTTTTTCTTTAATTAAGTTAATTTTTAGTAGCCAATGCCAATTTATAAATATCCATCAATTTCTGATAATTCTGTTCGGCAGTATATTTAGCCTCAAACTCAGCTCTTGCCTCTAGACGCATTTTCCTTAATTGTTCTGGGTGAGTCAGAGCATACTCTACCTGGGCAACTAAATCATCAGAATTGCCTGGACAAAAATGAAAACCTGTACGACCATGATCAATCAGCGAAGCCATATTACCTAAATTACTACCAACTACCGGAGTTCCCTTAGCAAAAGCTTCAATAGCAACTCGACCAAAAGTTTCGTACCATTTTGACGGAAAAATTACTAATTTAGCTTCTCCAATCAAAGTATAAACTTCCTGTATTGGTTGCCGACCAAGCCATTCTACACCAGGAAGTTTGTGAGCTACTTCCTTAACCATCGGAGATAGAGGCCCATCGCCAATAATTTTCAGTGGTATCTTTTGTGCCAAATTTTGCCAAGCTTCTAACAGAGTATCTAAACCTTTTTCTGGAGAGAGTCTGCCAATAAATAGAGCATAATTACCTGTTCCTTTTCCAATACCTGGGTCAGGATAGACAAAGTTAGGTTTAACCACTATTTTCTCCGAAGGTAAACCTGCTTGAATAAATTTTTGCTTAGTAAATTCTGTTAAGGCAATGTACAGATTTACCTTTTTTTTCCAGGTTGAGATAGCTCGATGAAAGGTTTGCATGGCTACTACTGCTAGACTAGCTGCTTTACTTTCTCTATAGCAGCTATGAATTACTCCGGGCCAAGGAATTGGTTTTCCGAGACAATCTTCGCAAACTTTTTGGTCGCGAAAAAAGTAGCCATTGGCACACAGGAGGCGATAGTTACGGAGAGTTTGTATGACTGGAACTCTTTGTGTTTCAGCAGCGTAATAGACTGATGGAGAAATAAGGGGGAAAAAGTTTTGTACATGAACTATGTTGTAAGAATTTTCGGTTAGTTTTTGTTTCACTATTTGATAGCTTTCGGTTGACCAAACTGTGCGGAGACCAACTCTGATTTTACCTATTTCTGGTACGCGGTTATTATTTTCTTCGTAGATATCTACTTGGTTTCCTTTTTCTCGCAAAAGTTTTTCTTCTGATTCGCGAGATTCATCTTCTCCTCCACGAATTTGATAGCGGTTATGAATACTGAGGATACGCATTTTTATTGTTGCCTTATTTTTTATTTTATTGCCAATGATTCAAATTGCTATTTTGATTTATGTTAATCTCTCAATTTAAGTCATAGGTTTATTAAAAGGAAAAATTTGTATTTTTTTCTAGATAGATAATCTATGGTTAAATTTACCTGATATAAATTTATGATAAAAATCAAGAGTTTGGTCAGCTATATTTGATTTTATAAAGCGAATATTATCTCTTTTTGAGTTTATTTTCTCCTGACTATAGGCATTAATAATAGCTGTAGATAAATTTTTAACAGTTTCTCCCTCTAGACTAAAGTAAATACAGTCTGAATCACCCACTTCTCTTAAAATTGGAATATCGGAACAAACTATTCGACAGGAAAAGTATAGAGCTTCTGCTAAAGGTAAACAAAATCCTTCTGTAGCAGAAGGACAAACAAATAGCTCACAATTTTTATATAACCAGCACAGTTCTGAGTCAGATACAGAGGAAGTAAAAATTATAGATTTTTCTAATGAAAAAGAATGAGTTAGTTGTAGCAATTTTTGAGTTTCAAGTCCTTCACTGCCAACAATCATTAATTTAGTTGTGGCATAAATTTGTTGACTGTTAATTAATAAACTATAGGCTTGTATTAATAAGTCTAAGTTTTTATTTTTCCGATGTTGAGCAACAGCTAAAATAAAAAGTGTATTTTCTATTGTTTTTGGGGTTGGGGGTTCAGATTCGGTTTTGTTAAAATCAACATAGTTATAAATTACTGTAGGTAATTTTTGCTGATAAATCTTCGGAAAATAATATTTTAATCGGGATAAAGTAACTTGAGAGACGCAAGTTATACCATCAGCATTTTTGAGACATATTTGAGTAAATATTTGATTGAATATGTAATTAGGGAATCCAAAATTTTCTGGCTTTTCATAAGGATAAAAATCATGGATAGTTGCTACTACGGGTTGAGTAAAGAAAAATCTCAAAAATGGTATAGGAAAAGAGACATGAACTAGGTCAGGATTAATAAGTTTTGTTAGCTCACCCAGTTGGAAGAGAAACCAGATATTTCTAGATATGGAGTTATTTTTAATATTTACTGCATAAATTTGGATTTTTTCTGAGTTGATTTGAAAATCTTCAGTAAAATATTGTTTTTGCCAACTGCCTAATACCAAAGTAATTCTAGAAATTTGCTCAAGCTCTGCTAAACATTTCGCTAAATTAGCAGCATATCTACAAATACCACTAGGATGAGTAAACCGACTGAGAGCAGAAATTAAGATGTGCATAAATTATATAAAATTCGTTTAATTAATTAAGTTTTTTCCTGTTTTCTATTCCCTATGCCCTATTCTCTATGCCCCAAAATCTAAAATTTGTGTATCTCATTTATTTAAAAAATGCTATATATAAGTCCTGTTTTGGTTGCGGGCAAAAATCTTTTGAAATTAGGGCGATGGGAGCAGGCAGCAGTTAACAGGCATAATATTTTCAGGATTTTTATCTAACCCATGTATTTTTCATAAATCATTTATGATTGCTATATTAATTCTATAAAAAAATAAACTATAAGGTTGGGATAGTAATCAATTTTGAAATCATAAAAGTTGACAATGAAACAGCCCTAACTATTCTCTACCCCATTTCCTATTTCCTATTATTTACAGGATTTACGCACGCGTATCTATAAATTATGTTTTTTGTAGGGGTAATTTCCTAAAGTTATGCTCTACTTTCCATGAAGCTCCCCTATAGGTAGTGTCTGTGCGTAATTCGTGAAATAGTTACTATTTCACGAGACATAATATTTTCTACTAAAAATTATCTAGTAATAAAGGTGAAGGGGTGATTTCTAATCGTAAACCTGATAATTTATCACTATCTCCAGCTAAATTACTAACCTGTTTCACATCCCACTCTTGGGGAATTTGAAAATCCAACTTCCCCTCTTGATTCCAAACAATCCAACCTTGATAATTATCATTACGAGTAAGCTGACAAATCCAGGTTTTCTGCCAACTAGAATCACAACTTTTCATAGTAGCCCCAACTAACCATTTTTGAATTTTCTCATAAGCAATAGCAGCAGGTTTAAGAGTCTTACTATCTTCAGCAGTCATATTTAACTGCAAACCTCTAGGGCTATCCCAATCATACCAATAAAAACGACTAACCCCAGCCAACCAATTCAAAATATATGCCCTAGCAACATAAGCAGCAGCTTTTTCTTCATCTGTAAAAGGTTCATCTCCCAGCCAACCAGCCTCTGTATTCCAAAGAGGTATATTTTCAGCTCCATATTTAGCCATTACTTTTCTGACTTGCAGAATTTCTGACACCATTGCTTCAGGTGGTTTTCCTGATACATAAAAATGGTAACCAATTACATCTGCATAATTCTTACCCCCATTTTTTAAAAATTCTTCAAACCAAACTAAACCTTCTTCAACTGTGGTAAAAGATGGAGAAACAACAGTAATAGAAGGGTCTACCTGCTTAAGAATTTGGTAAGCTTCCTTTGATAAATTCAACATTGTCTTGCCCGTGCCAGAAAAAAAGCCTTTTAAATTAGGCTCATTCCAAATTTCATAGTTATAAATTTTACCTTTGTAGCGAGTAGCAACCGTACGAACATAGTTACGCCAGTCTTCTATATTTTTAGGTTCAGCAGGCCAACCTGGTTGATAGGGAGAGCGATCGCTTGGTCTAGCAGAAGCCCAAGGTGGAGACTGACCTAATGTTAGTAGCAATTCCACATGATGTTTTTCTGCTATATCTATATATTTGTCTAAAAGTTCAAAATTCCATTTTCCCCGTTCCGGTTCTAGTTTTGGCCATGTAATAGCAGAGACCCACAAACGTAATTCTGAAAAAGGGACTTTTGGCCAAGGTGTAAGTTGTTTAACATGAGGAGGTTGCCAGACTAAATGGTGAATGTGCATCCCAAAAAAACTAGGTGGGATAAAAGTCGTGGGTGGCTGTAGATTTTGGTAACTGAAGGCGAATATACTCCCTACACTAGCAAGTATAAATAAGGAAACTAGAATTATCCACTGCAAGATTTTCCTCAATTGACTTACTCCTTCATCCTGACAACTTTAAATTTTGAGTTTTAGCAAATCATCTATAAGGTTATGGTTTTGAGATACTATAGCAATTATCTTTGGTTGGTTGAAGACCAAAATACTTCCTAGACTGGTAAACAGAAACAAGATGGTTTTAAAAAAAAATATCCAGTACAATAATTTTCTCAATTTATTTTTATGGTGACGATGAGATTTAAGTAATTTTTAATCAACTTTTAATAGCAATTATCGACTTTTCTAAACCAGCAAATTTTTCTATTTCTACAGTTGCATCGGGAAATAAATCAGACATTTCTTGAGAGTTTAATAGCCTTAACTCTGCTACCATTTTCTGGCAATATTCTTGGTTAGGACGAGTAATAATACCCCAAATTGTAAAATTACGAACTAGGTTTTTTTGTAGATTTTTCGGCATATAATGTATGAATGATGTTAGGAAATGAGGCTCTACTGGAAAGATTTTACTAGGGGTTTGTACAAAATATTTTGGAGCTATTCTTTGAATTTAATTAGCAAATTCTAGCTGGGATTCCCAATCATATAAATGTTCAATTACAGAGTTCCTAAAAGCAAGGTCAAAAGCCATATTTTCAAAAGGCAGTTTTTTACCATTCCCTACAACCCAAGTTATATTTTCTGGTACATTTACTTGACTAGAATAAAGATTCACAATAGTCACTTGTGGAGAAGGCAAACCAAGATTTTTAGCTAGCTCCAAAAAAAATAAATCCCCCCCAACATCTAATAAATTGGTTGATTCATTGATCGAAAATAACTTGTAAATAAATTCCAATCTTTGGCGACGAAAATAGATTAAAAAAAGGACGATATATTTTGTGAATATCCATTTTATTTACTTAAATTGTTTGTGAATAATTAATGAAAATAATTTTAACAAGATTTAGCTCAAGTAACATAGCGAATAGCTTCTAAAATATTATCAGCCACAAAGTCAGGAGTCAGGTATTGGATGCGATCGCGAGCTATACCCCGCATTTTTGCCAAGTTATCTTCGGTTGTTGCTAGAGCTTTTTCTAGGGCGGAATAAATTTCTTCTTGATTATCTGGACGAAATACCCAACCTGTCACACCATCCTCAACTAATTCTTCTACAGACTGACTGTAAAGACTACCCAATACTGGCAACCCCGCTGCCATTGCCTCATTAGTCACTACACCCCACTCATCAGCTAGGGTCGGAAAGATAAAAATACCAGCTTCAGCGTAAACTTCTGGAAGTTTTTGATATTCGATATTGCCCAGAAATTTAACTTGAATATTTTCAGCCATTGGTTGTGCTGCCAAAGTTTCCTGTAAAGTTCCGCTACCTGCTATCCAAAATTCGATATTTTTTTCAGGATGATTCTTTCCCCACTTGACTAAAGTAGTCATAAATGGTATTAATCCTTTACGTTCTACGAGTTGTCCCACTGATAACAGACGGTAGACTTGGTGAGATTCTTTAGATAAAGGGATAGCGAGAAAGGGAGAGATATTAGTTGTATAGGGAGCAAAAAAGATTTTTTCCTCAGAAATGCCAAAGTTACGAATATAGCGTTTCCCACTATTGCCGTTGACAAGCACTGCATCAGCTTGGGGTAAAAGTATACGCCTTAACTGGTGTCTTAGCCAACCTCGACCTTGTTCGCTATATTCGGAAATTGTTGCCCAGAGGATAAGTCTAGTTTTGGGATGGAATTTTCGGTAAAGTGCTGCTTGGAGACTCCGCATTCCTAGTTCCCCAGAAATTATGACATCTGGTTGATATTGATGAAGTAACCAAAGAGTGTCGTAAGGGATATGAATATATAGTGGCTCAGAAAACCCTTGGGGATGTCGCCAGGTACGTTGGAGGGTAAGATTTTTTTGAACAGTAACCTTTAACCCTTCCCACTTTGCTTGCCAACTGCGGTTAGCTTCCATTGGGGTAGAGATAAATACCTGAAATTCTGAGACTCGTTGGGCGATCGCCTGATAGAGAGGCAACCGATGGGGAGGAATAAAGTTTGTTAATAGAGCAACACGCTTAACCATAAATATCTCTACTTTAGTAATTTAATTTTCTCATAAATAGCTATTTTCTAGCCTCAACAATTACTGCTTCTTTTGTTCGCTCTTGTAACTCTATCTTCTCAATATTTAAAATATCGCTTTCAAAAGGTTGCTTGCTACAACTTGTAAATCCCAGATTTGACATAATTCTAATCAAACTGGGGGTATCGTACATACATTTGTGTGGATATCTCAACAATGGTGCAAGTTTCTTTTTTAAAAAAGTATCACCAGGCTCTTCATACAAAACATACAAATTTTTGACAAAATTTTCTGCCAATATATCACCTGTTAAGTAATGCTCTACGAAACTTTTTAAGTCTGGCACTACTATTCTGATTATCCCATTTTTTTTCAAAACCCTGTAACATTCACTTAAAAATAATTCTCCTTGTTCCTTATTCAAGTGTTCTAAGGTGTGAGAACTATAGATAATATCAACTGTCTCATTTTTCCAAGGAAATATTGTAGTTAAATCGTGAATTAATATGTTTCTATCCCATTCCAAGTCAAATAATTTAATTTTTTTATTCAGCCATGAAAACCCTGGAATTGTTGACAGTCTTGCTCCGATAAAATAGTCTACATTAATCCAGTCTGTGATTGCTCTATCTCCACACCCCAGATTGAGTTTAATTGTTTCCATATAATTTCACCTCATTTATATAGTAATTATCATACTGGTTAGGTACAAAGTTATAGATTTTAGGGAACAGGCAACAGACAACAGGCAACAGGCAACAGGGAAAAGAAAAGAATAAAAATTAAGTGTACCTCACAAAGATTGAGAAACGCTATAGCTTCAAAACTTGAATTGTTTACTAAACCAGATTGTGACTAATAAGCAAATACACAGAATTAATTACCTACTCTAATTTTCTGTAACCCTTGCAGTAAAAAAGTTTCAATTTGGGAAAATGTGTAGTTAATTTTGTTTATCTGCTTAAAATCCTAATTAGGTCAAGTCCGGTTGATTAGTTATTATGTGCTCTATCACCCGCAGGATATAGTGAAAGCTTTTTTCTTGCTTCCCCTACTATCTCAATTATAAATAAGTATATAAAACCACGCGCGATAAATATTTGCTACAAATATATAGAGAATTTTAATTATACAGCGCTTTCCGTTGCCCGTGAGGTACAATAACCGGAATTTTAACAGGGTAAATATTTTTTACTTGTTTCCCATCACCCGATCACCGAATAATTAATAATTAATAGTTAATAATTAATAATT